>NZ_JBFUGT010000031.1:0-54482 GCF_056402775.1 Rhodococcus sp. P3_B8 | reverse complement strand
TCGCCCATCTGCTTCACCACCCCGCCGTTCTCGCGCACCACGGCGTCACGCAGGTAGCGGAAATGGCTCTGCACGAACGCGAACGCCCGGACGTCCCCGATGCGCTCGTACAGGGCGGTCGAACCGCTCAGATCCGTGAACAGCACCGCCAGGTTCGCTATCCCGATCTCGTCGCCGGGCGCCACCCCCTGATCCGGGAACAGGTCCTGGAAACCGTCGAGCGACGTGACGAGCGCGCCGGTCGCCGCGGCGTCCTTCCACCGCTCCCGCTCGACCACCACCAGCGCCTCGCCGGGGAGCCGGTTGTCGACCTCCAGCCGGATCGCCCCGCCGGTGTCGGGTGAACCAAGCACCCGGAGTTCGCCGGGCCCGCACTCGACCCGCAGCGTTCCGCCGGCAGAGCCGACCTCGCAGGCCACCGGGGCACCCACCTGATAGCACCGGAGCCGCAACCATCCCGGGTCGACTTCGAGCCGCTCGGAACGCTGCTCGCCCGGCTCGAGCCGCAACTGCGCCACCGCCGACGGGGAATTCGCCGGACCACCGATGCAGTACCGGGCCCGCTCCGCCCGGCGCACGGCCGGGTTGACGTCGAAGCGGATCTCCACCGACCGTGCCAGGTCGGTGTCGAAGGCAATGTCGCAGGTGTCGCAGTGGACGCGGCTCGCCAGTTGTCGAATCCGGCCGGCGTCCTCGCGGACCGTCCGGCAGACCGGGCACAGCACGCTCCAGCTCAGGTCCAGCAGGCCGCAGTCCGCGGCGTGGAGGAAGACGTACAGCAGTTGCATCCGATCGACACCCCAGCGGTCCGCCAGCTCGAACGGTCGCATGCCCGTCACCTCCAGGTCGGACGCGGTCCGCAGGTGGGATTCCAAGCGCCCGATCAGGTTCGGGGCATCGTGCGATCGGGACAGCTGTGCCGTGCGGAGTTCCAGCCGGCCGGCGTCGAGTTGCTCCGGCGGCGGCAGCGCGGGCACGGCATGCGTCTGCGGGTCGCGGATGTGGAGTTCCAACGCCCGCGCGAGCGCCACCGTCTTCCGGATGCCCGTGCGCGCCAGCAGGGTTCGCGCCACGATCGCCCCGAACCAGGTACGCGGGACGATCCGGGCGAACACCTCGACGTCGGTCCCGTCGGCGGCCGGGCGAAGCCGGACACCCGTGGAGACCTCCGCGAGCGGACCGCGGGAGAACCGACGAAGGACCTGGTAGAAGCGGCCCTCGATCCACTCGAACGGGAACTCCTCGTACCGCACCCGCCGCCCGTACGAACGGGTCTCCGCCGAATAGTGTCCCTTGCGCCGCCGGTCCAGCATCGGAGCGAAGTGCACCGGTGACAGATCGATGTTGCGGTTGAGCCGATCGGTATCGGCGAGGAACGACCACAGATCCTGCTTCGGCAGCCGGATCCGGGCCGTCCTGGACAGCAGCACGGCTTTCGCCATGCAAGAACTATAGGCGTAGCCCGTGCGCCTTTCTGGTAGTTGGAACAACCAGAAAGGCGCACGGGGACTACGCCCCTACGTCGTCGAGCGACTGGTCGCGCGTCTCGCGCATGACGAGCAGCGCGACGAACGTGAGTGCGGCGGCGATCAGCAGGTAGATGCCAACCCAGCCGACGCCGTACGACGTGGCGAGCCAGGTGGCGATGAACGGCGCGACGGCGGCACCGAGGATGCTGGCGGTGTTGTAGGCGATCCCCGAACCCGTGTAGCGCACGTTGGTCGGGAACAACTCCGGCAGAACGGCGCTCATCGGTCCGAAGGTCATGCCCATCAACAACATTCCGATGGCCAGGAATACGAGCATGCGGGCGTTGCCCATGCCCTCCTGGTTCAGCATGACACCGAACGTGAGCCCGAAGACCATGATGAGTCCGGTGATCGTGAGCAGCGTGATGCGGCGACCGAAGCGGTCGGCCAGCCACCCCGAGACGGGGACGGCGGCCGCGAAGAACAGGACCGCAATCAGCTGGAGGACGAGGAAGTCGGTGTAGTGGAAGCCGGCTCCGGTGCCGCCCTGGGCGGGGGTCTTGCCGGTGCCGTAGCTGAGCACCCAGGTGGTCATGATGTAGAAGAGCGTGTACGTGGCGAGCATGACGAACGTGCCGATGATCAGCTGACGCCAGCTGGTCTTGAACACCTCGGCCAGCGGGGTCTTCACCTTCTCGCCCCGCGCGACCGCGCGGGCGAACACGGGTGTCTCCTCGAGCTTCAGCCGCACGTACAGGCCGATCATCACCATGATCGCGCTGAGCAGGAATGGGATACGCCAGCCCCAGGTCAGGAATGCGCCGTCCAGGTCGGGGGTGCTGTTGTCGTGGTCCAGGAACAGCGTGATGATCAGGAACAGACCGTTGGCGAGGAAGAACCCGATGGGTGCGCCGAGCTGCGGCCACATGGCTGCCCAAGCCCGCTTGCCCTTCTGTGCGGTCTCGGTCGCGAGCAACGCCGCGCCACTCCACTCACCGCCCAGCCCCAGACCCTGGCAGAAGCGCATCAACGCCAGCAGGGCGGGCGCGACGAGGCCGATCTGGTGGTACGTCGGCAGCAATCCGATCACGAATGTGGCGATGCCCATGGTGAGGAGGGAGCCGACGAGCGTCGTCTTGCGTCCGATGCGGTCGCCGAAGTGGCCGAACAGGATCGAGCCGAGTGGCCGGGCGACGAAGGCGAGACCGAACGTGGCAAGTGATGCCAGCAGGGCGGTGGTGCCGTTTCCCTTGGGGAAGAACAGGTGTGGGAACACCGACACGGCCGCGGTGGCATAGATGTAGAAGTCGTAGAACTCGATGGATGTTCCCACCATGCTCGCGACGACGATCCGGCTTCTGGGTACGCCGGCGACGGTGGCCCCGCCGTCCGGTTCTGGCTTCGACGTATCGACGGCACTGCTCACTCGACTTACTCCTGCACGATGCTATTTCAACTATTGGGACGAGAGTCCATTTCTTAGGAATTGAACACCTCGTGTCTTTCGCTTGGCAAATTGGATAAGCTCTTCTCGGTGCGCCGGGAAGTCTGGTCGGCAGAGCATTTGCCGTACCCGGACCACATCGAAAGCGAGCGCCCCCGGTGACCCAGCCCCTCCGCTCCGAACTCTCCCGCTACCTCCGCACCGAGACGGTCGGCGGTTCGATCCTGCTGATCGCCGCGGCGGTCGCCCTCGTGTGGGCGAACTCCCCCGTCTCGGATTCGTACTTCGCACTGCGCGACTGGCAGATCGGCCCGGAGGCACTCCACCTGAATCTGACGGTCGGGACGTGGGCGCAGGACGGGCTGCTGGCGGTCTTCTTCTTCGTCGCCGGCCTCGAACTGAAGCGGGAAATGGTGGTGGGCGAACTCGCCGACCGCAAACGTGCCCTGCTCCCGATCATCGCGGCCTGCGGCGGTGTGGTGGTTCCCGCGATCATCGCCGCGACTATCGGCGCCGGCACACCCGGCATGGAACGGGGCTGGGCGATCCCGGTCGCCACCGACATCGCGTTCGCATTGGGTGTGCTGGCGCTGACCGGGTCTCGCATCCCCGCGAGCGCCCGGGTGTTCCTGCTCAGCCTGGCCGTCGTCGACGACCTCCTCGCGATCGTGCTCATCGCGGTCCTGTTCACCAGCTCGATCGCCCTGCTGTGGCTGCTGGGCGCCGCCGTGTGCCTGGCCGTCTACGCGTTCGCCCAGCACCGGCGCATCACCACCCCACTGCTCTACGTTCCACTCGCACTGCTCACCTGGTACTGCGTGCACGACGCCGGAATCCACGCCACCCTCGCCGGTGTCGCGCTCGGCCTCCTCACCCGGGTCCGGCGCGACCCCGGCGAGAGAGAATCCCCGGGCGCCCGCCTCGAGCACCGCATCCAGCCGCTGTCGGCGGGCGTCTGCGTCCCGCTGTTCGCCCTGTTCGCGTCCGGCGTGGCCCTGAGCAGCGAGCTCCTCGGGCAGCTGTTCACCAACCCCATCTCGCAGTCCGTGATCGCGGGGCTCCTCGTCGGCAAGACCGTCGGCATCTTCGGCATCTCCTGGCTCGCGATCCGCCTGGGTATCGCGAAGAAGCCGCGAGCACTGGGGTTCCGGGACATGTTTGCCCTCTCAGTGCTCGGTGCGATCGGGTTCACCGTTAGCCTTCTCGTAGCGGATCTCGCGCTTGCGGGAATCGGTGACGGCAGCGAGGCCGAGATAGCTAAGGTCGCGGTGCTCGTGACATCGTTGACAGCGTCGCTGATCGGATCAGCGTTACTGTGGCGACGCGGTCGGGCCCATGCGGCCCGGAAGGATGACTCGGAAGTGCAAGAGCTACCTGGAGGGGTCGACAAGTGAGCATCACTCACGGCAAGGGAGACAGCCCGCGATACACGGGAGACGGGGTGCCGAACACGGTGTCGTCGATCCCGCTCACGGACGTGGACGCTCAGACACCCGGCGAGGCGAGCCTCGGCACGCTGGTCAAGCATGCGACCGCACAGGTGTCCACCCTGTTCCGGGCCGAGGTCGAGCTCGCCAAGGCCGAGGTCACCGGTGAGGTCAAGAAGGGCCTGCAGGGCAGCCTGTTCTTCATCCTCGCGTTCACCGTGCTGCTGTTCAGCTCGTTTTTCTTCTTCTTCTTCCTCGCCGAACTCCTCGACGTGTGGATCGCGCGCTGGCTGGCGTTCCTGATCGTCTTCCTGATCATGCTCGTGGTGACGGCGATCCTCGCGCTGCTCGGTTATCTGCGGGTCCGCAAACTCCGCGCGCCCGAGAAGACCATCGACTCCCTGAAGCAGGCCAAGACGGTCCTTCCGACGTCGTACTCGGACGCGGAAGCCCATCTCGCGTCGTCCAGCGGACGTCACGCGCGGTAACTCGCTCCTGTGGCACCACCCGATCCGTCTACCGTCCGTTTCGACGGCCCCTGGATTCATCGCGACATCCATGCCAACGGAATCCGCTTCCACATCGTCGAGGTCGGCGCATCCGCACCGGATGCACCCCTCGTCGTCCTGCTGCACGGATTCGCGGACTTCTGGTGGTCGTGGCGCCATCAGCTGACCGCGCTGGCCGCGGAGGGATACCGGGCCGTCGCCGTCGACCTCCGCGGCTACGGCGATTCCGACAAACCGCCGCGCGGCTACGACGGGTGGACGCTGGCCGGCGACATCGCCGGCCTCATCCGGGCGATGGGCTACGGCGAGGCAACCCTCGTCGGGCACGCCGACGGCGGCCTCGTCTGCTGGGCCACGGCCGTTCTCCACGCTCGCCTCGTCCGGTCGATCGCACTGGTCAGCTCGCCGCATCCCGTCGCGCTCAAGCAGGCCGTCCTCCACGACCGCTACCAGCGCAAGGCCCTGCTGCCCTCGTTCGTCTCCTGCCAGGTGCCGTGGCGTCCCGAACGTCACCTCACCCGGGACAACGGGTCGGAGGTCGAACGGTTGATCCGCGAACGCTCCGGCCCGGCCTGGACGGAGAACCCGGAGTTCGACGTCGTGATGTCACGGATGCGCTCAGCGATCCAGATTCCCGGGACCGCGCACTGCACCCTGGAGTATCAGCGGTGGGCGTTCCGCAGCCAGTTCCGGCCGGACGGCAGCCGGTTCATGGCGTCGATGGATCAGAAACTGCGGATCCCGGTCCTGCACCTCCACGGCGACCTCGACCCGTACGTGCTCGCGGACACCGTGCGCCGCAGCCACCGCTTCGCGCCCACCCAGCAGATGCAGACGGTCCCCGGTGTCGGCCACTACGCGCACTGGGAAGCCCCCGAACGCGTCAACGCCGCCCTGCTGGATCTCGTCGCACCCCGCACGGTCTGACCGACCGTCAGAGGATGCACGCCCCGGTGTCCACGGCGACGGACGCCCCGGACGCCGCCTGCAGCTGACGCGACACCTCGACGGCGGTGAGCACGAACCCGGTGTCGCTGTTGTCGACGGCGGCGCCGAACACCACCCCGAGCACCCGGCCGTCGCTGTCGACGAGCGGCCCGCCCGAGTTGCCTTGCCGAATGGAACCGCGGACCGTGTACACCTCACGCTGGACCGTTCCCGCCCGGTAGATGTCGGGACCACTGAGGTCCAGGATCTCCCGGACACGCGCGGCGCTGGCCGTGTACGGCCCGCCGCCCGGGTAGCCGAGCACCAGGGCGTTGTCGCCGGTCTGCGCAGGCTCGGGCGCGAAGTTCAGAACGGGGGCGTCCAGTCCGGGCACCTCGAGCACCGCGACGTCGGCGGACGGGTCGAACAGCACGACCTCCGCGTCCATCGGCCCGTTCGCGGTGTCGACGACGATCCCCGCCGTGCCCGCGACCACGTGGGCGTTGGTCATCACCCGGTCGGGGGCAACGACGAAACCGGATCCCTCGAGCGCGCGCTGACAACTAGGGGCCACACCCCGGATCCGCAGGACGCTCGACTGCAGCGAGGACGCGACGGGGCTCTGCAGGACGCTGGCGTCCGGCGGGTCGACGGTCGTGATGGGGGTGCGCCCGAACGGCCCGATGACGTCGGGAAGCCCGGACGTGTCGAGCAGGGCGGTGAACTCGGTGGGCAGTTGCCGCATCCAGGCGGGCGCGATGTTGTCGACCGTTTCGAGGACACTCGACCCGCGCACCGCCGCCGCCAGCTGAGGCTGGGATGAGGACGTGAGCGGGATCGCCAGCAGCCACGCCGCGACGAACACCGCGACGGCCTGCACGCAGGCGCCGATCACGCTGTCGACGGACCGCGCGACCGGACTGTGCATACTTCCCCGCGCGGCGCGGCCGAGGACCATGCCCGCGACTTCTCCGACAATGACCAGCACCACGATCAGGGCGATACCGACCAGCACGCGACCGCGGCCCTCGTCCACGTGCACCAGCACGTGCGGGGCGATCAGGATGCCCGCCACCGCACCGAGCACGACCCCGATGAAGGCGAGCACCGACGCCACCGCACCCTGCCGCCAGCCGGATGTCGCGGYGACGAAGGCGATCAGCACGATCGCCAGGTCGATCCAGCGCGAGCCCGTCATCGCTCGGCCGCCGGCCGGCCGTGACCGTGGGTCAGATGATCGTCGTCCAGATCGTTGTCGAGTTCGGCGAGGACGGTGTCGAGGTCGCGGATGTCGTGGCGGTCCCACTCCTGTTCCCAGCCGGAGACCGCGAACAGAGCGGCCAGGATGCCGGCCGTGAAACCCCACACGAGCATGCCGTCGACGGCGAACGCGGGCCCCTGGTAGCCGGCCGGGTGACGCACCTGGAACCGGTTCCGCGGATCGATCAGGGTGTGCACGGGCACCCGGGCGACACGTTCGGCCTCCGCGGGATCGACCACGCCGACAGCGCTGGGCCTCTCCCAGTACGCCAGGACGGGAGTGACGTCGAAACCGGACGGCGGGATGAAGATCTCCTCGAGCACGGCAAGCGGGCGGACACCGGAGGGGTCGAGTCCCGTCTCCTCCTGCGCCTCCCGCAGCGCGGTGGCGATGGGGCCCTCGTCGCCGGGATCGCTGGCGCCGCCGGGGAATGCCACCTGGCCGCTGTGCTGACGCATCGTGGACGCACGCTGGGTGAGCAGGACGTCGGCGTCGGCGGGCAGGCCTCCCGACATCAGCGGGTCCGCCTCGACGGGGCCGCCGAACAACACGAGCACCGCCGCCTCACGGGTGGTCGCGCCGCGGGGTGCGCGCCGATCGAGGACGGGGTTGATCTTGTGCGGGTCGGCCGGGGTCCGGTGCACGACGCGGCGCAGCCAGGGCGGAACGGCGACACCGTCCACGGAGTTCGTCATGCCGCCACCCCCAGGTTCTGTTCGACGGCGTCCGCGATCTCGTCGACGCTGCGGAACGGCTGCGGCAGGACCTTGGCCACCGTGCCGTCCGGCCGGATCAGCACCGAGACGGGCAGGACGGGCGGGGCTCCGACCGCGGCGCGGACACGCCCGTCGGCGTCCTGCACACCGGGCAGGGTGACGGAGTAATCGACGAGCCGGGACAGCGCGCTGGACTCGTTGGGATCGGTGTGCACCGTAAGCACGGTAACCGCGTCACCCGCACGATCCGAAAACTGCTGCATAAAGGGCAGCTCCTCGGCGCAGGGGCCGCACCAATAGGCCCACAGATTCAGCAGCGCCGGTTTACCACCGAGCGCGGCTGCCAGATCCACCTGGCTGCCGTCGCCCACGCATTCCAGTGTGATGCCGGACAGGACCGCACCCGGCGACGGCTCGGACGTGGCCGTCGCGGCGGGGCACGATGCCAACCCCGCCTGCGTCCTCAGTGCCGCGAGCGCGTCGGGATCGGCGCTCACCGCCGTCGGGGTGCTACCACCCGAACCGAACCGATCCTGGTACGACGGCATCTCCGCGTCGTCGCCCCGCGGCCAGATCGCGACGACGAGAGCCACCACGACCACGAGGGCGGCCAGACTCCACCGCGCTGCGCTAGACACTCGTATCTACCCTCACCTGCCGGCCAGACGCAGCAGATGCTCCGTCTCCGGTCCACGAACCAGTTCTGCGGCGACGTCCGGGTCGATCGGACCGAGCCCGTACGACGGACAGTCCTTGGCGAGTACACACACCCCGCAGGCGGGCTTGCGGGCATGGCAGACACGCCTGCCGTGGAAGATCACCCGGTGCGAGAGCAGCGTCCACTCCTTGCGCTCGATCAGGGCGCCGATCGCGTGCTCGACCTTGACCGGGTCTTCCTCCTCGGTCCACTTCCAGCGTCGGACGAGCCTCCCGAAGTGGGTGTCGACGGTGATTCCGGGCACATCGAACGCGTTGCCGAGGATCACGTTGGCCGTCTTCCGGCCGATCCCGGGGAGCGTCACGAGGTCCTTCAGGTTGCCGGGGACCTCGCCGTCGAACCGTTCGAGCAGAGCCTGCCCGAGCCCGATCAGAGAATTCGTCTTGTTTCGGTAGAAACCCGTGGACCGGATGTACTCCTCGAGTTCGGTGCGTTCGGCCTCCGCGTACGCCTTGGCGTCGGGATAGCGGGCGAACAGCGCCGGCGTCACCATGTTCACCCGCACGTCAGTGCACTGCGCGGAGAGGATGGTCGCGACGGCGAGGTCGAGTGGGGTGGTGAAGTCGAGCTCGCAGTAGACGTGCGGGAAGGCCTCGGCGAGCCGCCGGTTCATTCTCCGCGCGCGCCGGACGAGTCCGAGCCGGGTTTCGTCCTGCTTCGCGGCCCGCGAACGGGTGCGTCCACGCACTTCGGAGCCGTCGCTGGGGGTCGCATGCACGGGATCAACTCTACGGATACCCGACCGATCCGAATCGCCGCTGTGTCGCTTCTGAGACATTTGCAGTGTTTACTTCCCGGTATGCAAGGTCTCGCTGTGGTCCTCTTCCCAGTGCTGCTGATGCTGTTTGCGCTGGCAATGGAGCGGGTGGAGTTCAGACTCCGCCGGCTCACGGTTCGTCAGCAAGAGGTGGAAGAGTTCCTCGACCAGGCAAGTCACGACGAAGTGGCCACCCTGGCCCACGAAGGTTTTCCCCACGCATTGGCACGCTTCCATCGACGGCGCAAGGGTCGGTCGGGCTTCGAATCCGACGACGCCGCCGTCACCGAAGTGGGCTCGCGGCGCGCCAGCTGAGCGCTGGGAAGCCCCCGAAACAGCACACCGCAGGACGCATCCTCCGGTTAACTTTTGCGACTTCCGTGGTATCGGTCACTCAGACCGAGCCGTCTCAACGTAGACTTCAGAGCCGTACCTGTTGCACAGCGACACGCCGCGGATCACCGGGGCATCGTCGACATGCAGCAAATCGCGCACAATATGCATACAGACGAACAATATTCCCAAGGAGCGCACGTGGACGACGTCCTGGCAAGAGCCGGCATCTTCCAAGGAGTCGAGCCCTCAGCGGTAGCGGCGCTGACCAAGCAGCTGCAGCCTGTCGACTTCCCCCGCGGACATGTCATCTTCAACGAAGGTGAGCCCGGTGACCGCCTGTACATCATCGTTTCGGGCAAGGTGAAGATCGGTCGCCGCTCGCCGGACGGCCGTGAGAACCTGCTGACGATCATGGGCCCGTCCGACATGTTCGGTGAGCTGTCCATCTTCGACCCGGGCCCGCGTACGTCCACCGCCACGACGGTCACCGAGGTCCGCGCCGTCAGCATGGACCGCGAAGCGCTCAAGGCGTGGATCGACCACCGCCCCGAGATCGCCGAACAGCTCCTGCGGGTGCTCGCGCGCCGTCTGCGTCGTACCAACAACAACCTGGCCGACCTCATCTTCACGGACGTCCCCGGTCGTGTCGCCAAGGCGCTGCTGCAGCTCGCGCAGCGGTTCGGCACCCAGGAGGCGGGCTCGCTCCGCGTCACCCACGACCTCACGCAGGAAGAGATCGCCCAGCTCGTCGGCGCTTCCCGTGAGACCGTCAACAAGGCGCTCGCCGACTTCGCGCACCGCGGATGGCTGCGCCTCGAAGGCAAGAGCGTGCTGATCTCCGACTCCGAGCGCCTGGCACGTCGCGCACGGTAGTTCCCGCACCTACGACTGCGGCCACCCCCTCACATCGAGGGGGTGGCCGCAGTCGTTCAGTGGTCAGTCGTGGCTGCGCAGGTAAGCGAGCTGCACGTTGACGGACTTCTCCGCCACCGGCCACAACTTGGGGTCGACGTCGGAGTAGACGTGCTCGACCACCTCGCGAACGGTGGGTGTGCCCCCGAGTGCCTCGATCGCGGCCCGCACCTGGTCGAGCCGCTCCTCGCGATGATCGAGGTACTGCTGCGCGACGACGTTCAGTTCGGGCAGTTCGGGTCCGTGGCCGGGCATCACCCGGTGTCCGGTTCCGAGGTCCAGCAGGCGGCGCAGCGACGACAGATAGTCGCCGAGGTCGCCGTCCGTGTCGTCGAGCACCGTGGTGCCGCGGCCGAGGATCGTGTCGCCGGTGAGGACGGTGCCCTCACCTTCCACGGTGAAGGACACCGAATCCTTCGTGTGCCCGGGCGTGGCGAACACCGTGAGGGTGAGCCCCGCGACGTCGATGGTCTCGCCGTCCACGAGGGTTTCGCCGCCGCCGCGAAGAAATTCGGGGTCCACCGAACGCACGGGCGCGCCGGTGAGTTCGAAGAACCGCTGCACTCCCCCGGTGTGGTCGAAATGACGGTGAGTGATCAGCGTCAGTGCGACCGGTCCGAGTGCCGCGACGCGGGCGAGATGCTCCTCGTCGGCGTCACCCGGGTCGACCACCACACACTCGTCCCGGCCCGGCGCACGCAGAATCCACGTGTTGGTTCCGTCGAGCGTCATCATGCCGGGATTGTTCTCGAGCATCACCGAGACGATCGGGGTGACCTCCCGCACCTGGGCGTAGGCCGGATGGGCAAGAGTCATGGCACTACGACTCCGGCTGCACTTCGGCGATCAGTTCCACCTCGACGGGGGCGCCGAGCGGCAGTTCCGCGACGCCGACGGCCGAACGCGCGTGGGCACCCGCGTCCCCGAACACCTCGCCGAGGAATTCCGAAGCGCCGTTCACCACACCGGGCTGACCGGTGAATCCCTCGGCGGACGCGACGAATCCGACGACCTTCACGATCCGCACCACCGAGTCGATGCCGACGAGCGCGTCGACCGCCGCCAGCGCGTTGAGTGCGCAGGCCCGGGCCGCGGCCTTGGCGTCTTCGTCCGACACGCCGGCGCCGAGCTTGCCCGCGATCGTCAGCTTGCCCTCGACGATCGGCAGCTGCCCCGACGTGTAGACGTAGTTGCCGGTGCGCACGGCGGGCACGTAGGCGGCCACCGGCGGAACGACGGACGGCAGCGTGATGCCGAGTTCGGCGAGGCGCGCGGACCAGTTCTGTGTCTCTGCCACGGCCGTCAGCCCTTCGGACGCTTCAGGTACGCGACGTGCTGCTCACCGGTGGGCCCGGGCAGAACCGTCACCAGTTCCCAGCCGTCGGTGCCCCACTGGTCGAGGATCTGCTTGGTCGCATGTGTGAGCAGCGGAACGGTGGCGTACTCCCAGGAAGTCAATTCACTCATGCCGGTGAGCCTATCCCCCGCACATCCCGGCTCCCAGACTTATAGGCTCGACCCGTGGTTGCATCCCCAGACCAGCTCACCCCGACGTGGCCCGAGAAGGCCGCGCAGGCCCGGCTGCACTTCGTCTCCGGAAAGGGCGGCACCGGAAAGTCCACGGTGGCCGCCGCGTTGGCTCTCGCGCTGGCCGAGGGTGGGCGTCGCGTGCTGCTGGTGGAAGTCGAGGGCCGGCAGGGGATAGCCCAGCTCTTCGACGTGCCACCGCTGCCGCCGCAGGAGACGAAAGTCGCGGCCGCCGAGGGTGGCGGGGAGGTCATGGCGCTGGCCATCGACATCGAGACCGCGTTCCTCGAATACCTCGAGATGTTCTACAACCTCGGTTTCGCCGGCCGTGCGATGCGCAAGTTCGGCGCCATCGAGTTCGCCACTACCATCGCACCCGGGCTTCGGGACGTGCTGCTGACCGGCAAGATCAAGGAATGTGTCGTCCGCACCGACAAGTCCGGCAAGCGGGTGTACGACGCCGTCGTCGTCGACGCCCCACCGACCGGGCGGATCGGCAACTTCCTCGACGTGACGAAGGCGATGGCGGACCTCGCGAAGGGCGGGCCGGTGCGTTCGCAGAGTGAGGGCGTGGTGCGCCTGCTGCATTCCGACGAGACCGTCGTCCACCTCGTGACGCTGCTCGAGGCGCTTCCGGTGCAGGAGACCACCGACGCCGCAGAGGAACTGGCCCGCGCCGATCTGCGACTGGGCACCATCGTGGTCAACCGCACCAGCCCGCAGTTCCTGCCCGCCGAGACGCTGGCCGACGCCGCGAAGGGCCGCATCGACGCCGAGGCCATCCGGGCCGGACTGCAGAAGAGCGGGATCACCCTCGACGAAGACGATTTCGCCGGGTTGCTCACCGAGACGATCGAGCACGCGTCCGTCCTCGAAGCGCAGGAGGAGAGTGCCGGAGCACTCAGCGAAGTGGACGGGGCGCGGTTGCATCTGCCGTCCCTCGCCGACGGTGTCGACCTGGGCGGACTGTACGAACTCGCCGAATATCTGACGGAACAGGGTGTCCGATGACCCAGACAACTGAACACGAGCGTCGCCGCACCGCCTCCGCTCTCGATGTCGCGGGGATTCTGGCGAACAGGACCACACGGATCGTCGTGTGCTGCGGCGCCGGTGGCGTCGGCAAGACCACCACGGCCGCGTCGCTGGCACTGCGTGCGGCGGAGCAGGGGCGAAAGGTGGTCGTGCTGACCATCGACCCGGCGCGCCGGCTCGCGCAGGCGCTCGGCGTCGCGGAACTCGACAACACGCCGCAACCCGTGCAGCTCGGACCGGACGCGACAGGCGAACTGCACGCGATGATGCTCAACATGCGTCGCACGTTCGACGAGATGGTGATCGAGCACTCCACACCGGAGAAGGCGGAGCAGATTCTCGCGAACCCCTTCTATCAGACCGTCGCCACCTCGTTCTCGGGAACGCAGGAGTACATGGCGATGGAGAAGCTGGGGCAGCTGGCCTCCAGCGACAAGTGGGACCTGGTGATCGTCGACACCCCGCCGTCCCGCAACGCTCTGGACTTCCTCGACGCACCCCAGCGCCTGGGCGCGTTCCTCGACGGTCGCATGATCCGGCTGCTCACCGCGCCGGGCCGAGGTCTCACCCGGCTCGTCACCGGTGCGATGGGCCTGGCGCTGCGCGGCGTCTCCACCATCGTGGGCAGTCAGATGCTGTCGGACGCCTCGAGTTTCGTGCAGTCACTGGACTCGATGTTCGGCGGTTTCCGGGAAAGAGCCACGCGCACTTACGAATTGCTCCGGCAGCCGGGAACGAAGTTTCTGGTGATCGCGGCGGCGGAGCCGGATGCACTGCGGGAGGCGGCGTTCTTCGTCGACCGGCTCGCAGGCGACGAAATGCCGCTCGCGGGCCTCGTCCTGAATCGGACGCACCCCACTCTCAGCTCCCTGTCGGCCGATCATGCGGTCACTGCCGCCGACCAACTCGGGGACCAAGACCCCCTCACCGCCGCTGTGCTGCGAATCCACGCCCATCGGGCGGTGATCGCCAAGCGTGAGGTCCAACTGCTGAGCCGGTTCACGGCCGCCCACCCTCGGGTGCCGATCGTCGGCGTGCCCTCGCTGCCGTTCGAGGTGTCGGACCTCGAGGCGTTGAGAGCGGTAGGTGACCAGCTCACCCGCACGAGCTGATCAGCTCGCTGCCGGAGAACCGGTCACCCGCCTGTGCCTGTCTGCGATTCCGATCCTCGAATTTCAGACAGCGGATTGGTGCTGCCGCTGAGCTTCGAAGAAGTCGGACCATGATTCCACCTCGGGGTGCTGCTTGAGCAGCGCCCGGCGCTGACGTTCCGTCATGCCACCCCACACGCCGAACTCGACACGATTGTCGAGAGCATCGGCTCCGCACTGCATCAATACCGGGCAATGCCGGCAAATGGTTGCGGCCTTGCGCTGTGCTGCGCCGCGTACAAAAAGTTGGTCGGGATCGACTTCCCGGCAACGAGCCTGGGTGACCCAGGCGATTCGCGCTTCTGCTTGCTCGACGTCCAGACGGCTGGTTGGGGTGGTCATGTGCATTCGTTTCCCCTCTTCGAGTCTGCACCCCCCGGCACCTAGCACGCCGAGGCTGCACCACATAAGCGATGGGGTGTTATCTCCATCACACTGTTCCAACAATTTAGGTAAAGAAACCGCAACGCGCAAGACGAAGAA
The DNA here is from genome assembly GCF_056402775.1 of Rhodococcus sp. P3_B8. Taxonomy (NCBI): domain Bacteria; kingdom Bacillati; phylum Actinomycetota; class Actinomycetes; order Mycobacteriales; family Nocardiaceae; genus Rhodococcus; species Rhodococcus sp. P3_B8. The sequence continues at coordinate 39,810 of NZ_JBFUGT010000031.1, read as the reverse complement.
CACGCTTTTTTGGTACGCCCGTCCATACCCCGTGCTCAGGGCATTTTCCGGGCCGAATTCTGCGCCCAACCAGCGCACCCACAGACCCCACGTAGTCTGTAGATCGTGTCGATTGCAAAAACAGTGGGGAAGCTCGCAGGATCCTCCGCCTTGGCAGGAGTGCTCCTCGCCGGCGTGATGTTTCCGCTCGCCGGAGGGTTCGGTTACGCCTCCAACAGGGCGGCTGACACCGTCGACAACGTCTCGGCCGAACTGGTCGAGGGAACGGTTCCCGCGGTCTCGACGATGGTCGACTCGGCGGGCAATCCCATCGCGTGGCTGTACGACCAGCGGCGCTTCGAAGTGCCCAGCGACAAGATCTCCAACGAGATGAAGCTCGCCATCGTCTCCGTCGAGGACCGCCGGTTCCCCGAACACAAGGGCGTCGACTGGCAGGGCACGATGCGCGCCTTCCTGACCAACACCACGAGCGGTGAGGTGCAGCAGGGCGCGTCCACCCTCGACCAGCAGTATGTGAAGAACTACCAGCTGCTCGTCGTGGCCAAGACCGACGCCGAACGCCGGGCCGCGATCGAGACGACGCCCGCCCGCAAGATCCGCGAGATCCGGATGGCGCTGACGCTCGACAAGGAACTCACCAAGGACGAGATCCTCACCCGTTACCTGAACCTGGTTCCGTTCGGCAACGCTTCGTTCGGCATCCAGGACGCCGCACAGACCTACTTCGGCATCGACGCGTCCGAACTGAACACTCAGCAGTCCGCGATGCTCGCGGGCATGGTGCAGTCGAGTTCGGCACTGAACCCGTACACGAACCCCGAGGGCGTCCTCGAACGACGCAACGTGGTTCTCGACACGATGATCTCGAACATTCCCGAGCGGGCCGCCGAACTGCGGGAGCTCAAAGGGACCCCTCTCGGTGTGTTGCCCGAGCCCAACCGGCTGCCCCGCGGGTGCATCGCCGCCGGCGACCGCGGCTTCTTCTGCGACTACGCCCTGCAGTATCTGGCCAACGCCGGCATCAGCCGCGAGCAGATCGACAAGGGCGGCTACCTGATCAAGACGACGCTCGACCCCGCGGTCCAGGCGTCGACCAAGGCGGCGCTCAACGCGAACGCCAACCCGGAACTCGACGGCATCGCGAACGTCATGAACGTCGTCCAGCCCGGCCAGGATTCGCACCGGATCCTCGCGATGGGCAGTAGCCGCACGTATGGTCTCGACGCGAACGCCAACGAGACCGTGCAGGCGCAGCCGTACTCACTGGCCGGTCACGGCGCCGGGTCCATCTTCAAGATCTTCACAACCGCCGCCGCCATGGAGAAGGGCCTCGGCACGAACGCCATCCTGGACGTTCCCGGCCGGTTCGAGGCCCGGGGCATGGGTAGCGGTGGTGCACGAGGCTGCCCTGCGTCCACGTACTGCGTCGAGAACGCAGGCAAGTACCCCGCGGCACTGTCGGTGACGGACGCGCTGGCACAGTCGCCCAACACCGCGTTCGTCAAGCTGATCCAGGCCACCGGCGTCGCCCCCACCGTCGACATGGCGGTGCGGCTGGGTCTGCGCTCGTACGCCCAGCCCGGCACGTCGGGATTCGACGACCGCAGCATGGCCGACTTCCAGAAGGATCAGAACCTGGGGTCGTTCACCCTCGGGCCCACCTGGATCAATCCCCTGGAACTGTCGAATGTCGCGGCGACGCTCGCCTCGCACGGCAAGTGGTGCCCGCCCACCCCCATCGATTCGGTGTTCGACCGTGAAGGCAAGCCCGTCTCGGTCACCCAGCAGGCCTGCGAGCAGGTGGTCGAACCCGGCCTCGCGGACACGCTCACCAACGCCATGAGCAAGGACGACAAGCCCGGCGGTACGTCCGCCGGGGCGGCGGGCAGCGTCGGCTGGACGCTCCCGATGGCAGGCAAGACGGGTACCACGGAATCCCACATGTCCTCGGGCTTCCTCGGATTCACCAACAACTTCGCCGCCGCCGTCTACGTGTTCGGCGACTCGCCGACGCCGGGTGAGATCTGCTCGGCCCCGCTGCGGCCGTGTGGCGACGGCAACCTGTTCGGTGGAAACGAACCGGCGCGGACCTGGTATGCGGCGATGAACCCCATCGCGAACAACTTCGGGCCGACGACGCTGCCGCCGGTCGACCAGAAGTACGCGCGGGGTTCGCAGAACGGTCAGGTTCCGGACGTCACCGGACTGAGCCAGTCGGCCGCGACGTCCCGTCTGCAGGGAGCGGGGTTCACCGTGAACGCGGTCACCACCGCGTCGCAGGCGGCCAAGGGGACGGTCACGAGCGCATCGCCGTCCGGTTCGGCCATTCCGGGATCGACCATCACGATCTACGTCAGCGACGGATCGGTGAAGGCCGCTCCCCCGCAGGCGCCGGCTCAGGGGATCCCCGTTCCGCCCATCCAGCTGCCCGGCCTGCCGCCGATCCAGCTGCCGCCCATACCCCGGTAACCGCCGGTGAGTGGGGAAGTGTGGCGACGCACGCTTTCCCACTCACATGCGGGTCAGAGGCGGGACTTCACCGCGTGCGAGAGCCGCGAACCGTCCGCCTTGCCGCCCGCGAGCGCGCCGGCAGCCTTCATGACCTGACCCATCTGACGCATGCCGGGACGTTCACCGATTTCCTCGGCCACCTGAGCGATCGCGGTGTCCACGACGTCGACCAGTTCCGCGTCGGTCAGCGGCGTCGGGAGGTACTCGTCGATGATCTGCGCCTCGGCCCGCTCCTGCGCCGCCAGCTCACCTCGACCGTTCTCGGTGTAGATCTCGGCGGACTCGCCGCGCTTCTTCGACTCCTTCGCGAGGACCTTCAGCACCTCGTCTTCGGTGAGTTCGCGGGCTTCCTTGCCGGAGACCTCTTCGGTCTGCACGGCGGCCATCAGCATGCGGATGGTGGCGGTGCGCAGCGAATCCTTGGCCTTCATGGCGGCCGTCATGTCGGAGCGCAGTCTTGCTTTCAGTGAATCTGGCATGGGCGAAACGCTACGCGCCCCGATTCGTCCACTGCATCTCGATTGCGCTCATCAGTATCCTGGAAGAGTGTCTGACGAGTTCCGTGCCAACCTGACCCGCGCCGCCCTGGGTACAGCGGGTGCCGCCGCCCTCGGCATCGGCTACGCCTCGCTCATCGAGCGCAATGCGTTCGCGCTGCGTGAGGTCACGATGCCGGTACTCGAACCCGGGTCGTCGACGCTCCGCGTGCTGCACATCAGCGACCTGCACATGATGCCCGGACAGCGGCTGAAACAGAACTGGCTGCGGGAACTGGACAACCTCGACCCCGACCTCGTCGTGAACACCGGCGACAACCTGTCGCACCAGCGGGCGGTGCCCGCAGTGGTCCAGGCGCTGGGCAATCTGCTCGCCCGCCCCGGACTGTTCGTCTTCGGCAGCAACGACTACTTCGCGCCCAAGCCGAAGAACCCGCTCAAGTACTTCCGAAGGGAACACAAGCGTGTCCTCGGCGAGCCGCTGCCGTGGGGCGACCTGCGGGCTGCGTTCACCGAGCGCGGCTGGTTCGACGTCACGCACGTCCGCCGCGACCTCGAGGTGTCGGGTGTCCGGATCGCGTCGGCGGGTGTCGACGATCCGCACCTCAAGCGCGATCGGTACGACACGATCGCCGGTCCGCCCAATCCGCTGGCCGATCTCCGGCTGGGCATCACCCACTCGCCCGAGCCGCGGGTGCTCGACCGGTTCGCGGACGACGGCTACGACCTCGTCCTGGCGGGCCACACGCACGGCGGTCAGTTGTGCCTGCCGTTCTACGGCGCGCTGGTCACCAACTGCGACATCGACCGTTCCCGGGTGAAGGGTCCGTCCAAGTGGGGTGCGCACACCCAGCTGCACGTGTCCGCGGGGATCGGGACGTCGCCGTGGGCGCCCGCCCGCTTCTGCTGCCGCCCCGAGGCGACGCTCCTGACGTTGGTTCCGGCTCAGCGCGGCGGCGCGGACGCCGACGCCGCGCGCGGTCGCACCGAGTCGTCGGAGAGCACCGTTATACGCAACTGACCAGGGGATTTAATGGTGACTGGTTGGGTAATGTAAGCTAGCCGAGGTTCAACACGGGGTGTGGCGCAGCTTGGTAGCGCGCTTCGTTCGGGACGAAGAGGTCGTGGGTTCAAATCCCGCCACCCCGACAGTGTGAGACACCGAGAAGAGGCCTTGACCGGTTCGCCGGTCAGGGCCTCTTCTGCGTGGTGGGGGCGTTTTCCGGTCGCAGCGACCCCGCGACCACCCGTCCGAAACCTCAGGCTAGCCTCACCTCATGTCTTCGAGGCTCTACGTACGCGCCGGGCTGGTCGCCCTGGCCACCGTCATTCTCGCCGCCTGCGGCACCACCGACACCGGGTCGCCCGCCGGCAACGCCGACGTCGCCACCGGCGGCCGCCTGTTCGCCACGGCGGATGCCGAGACCGCCAAGCTCGGCACCGACGCCGAACCGGGCGTCTTCCCCCGGACCATCACCCACGCGCTCGGCGAGACCGTCATCGAGAAGAAGCCCGAACGGGTGATCGTCCTCGACGGCGGTGAGCTGGACGACGTGCTGTCCCTGGGAATCACGCCCGTCGGGCTGGCCAGCCCGGAGAGCGCGGCCGGTCAGCCGTCCTACCTCGCCGACCAGCTGGCCGGGGTGCCGGACGTCGGGACCACCAACAACCTGAACCTCGAGGCGATCTCCGCGCTGCAGCCCGATCTGATCCTGGGCAGCAAGCTGCGCGCCGACAAGCTGTACCCGCAGCTGTCGTCCATCGCACCGACCGTGTTCGGCATCCGCCCCGGTTTCCCGTGGAAGGAGAACTTCCTGCTGGTCGCCGACGCTCTCGGTGAGGAGACCAAGGCGGAGGAGGTACTCAACGCCTATCAGACCCGCGCCGACGAGGTCCGGGAGTCCATCACGGGCAAGCCGACGATCTCGCTGGTCCGGTTCATGTCCGGCAAGATCCGCCTGTACGGCAACCTGTCGTTCATCGGTGTCATCCTGAAAGACGTCGGACTTCCGCGTCCGACGGTGCAGAACGTCGACGAACTCGCCGTCGAGGTGAGTCAGGAGACGATCGGTGAGGCGAACGCCGACCGGATCTTCTACTCCAGCTACGGCGCGCCCGAGACCACCGACGAGTCGACCGTGGTCGGCGGCCCGCTGTGGAATCAGATGCAGGCGGTGAAGGACGGCAAGGCCGTGCACGTGAGCGACGAGACCTGGTTCCTCGCGCTGGGGCCCACCGGGGCGATGATTGTCCTCGACGACCTCGAGAACATGCTCGCGGCCTGAGTCACTGCGGGGCGGGCATGAACGCGTCGTAGATTGCCTGTGGCGCACCGTCGATGGCCCAGATGACCATGAGTCCGACGGCCACCGTGAGGGCGGGCCCGAGCACGACCTTCTCGAAGGGCCCGCCTGCCCGGATGGACAGGAACGACGGGAGCCGGAACTCCCACCACCGTTCCTTGCCGAGCGTGAGGAACGGCGCGAGGAAGGGGACGCCCTCCTTGGTGATGGCGTCCCCGAGGCAGTGGGTAACGCAGCCGAGCGCCACCGCGACTCCGAGTCCGGTGGAACCGGCCTCGGTGGGATACGACTGCCAGGTGAGCGCGGACAGCACCGCCGCGACCGCCGAAACCGCCAGCCAGCCTTTTTCTTTGGCCAGCTCCCCGGCCAGCCCTCGGAGCGCGAGCCCGAGGCAGACGAACAGTGTCGCGATGATGGCCGGCTTGCCGAACTGGACGACCAGCGCGGACACCCCGGCCCCGATACCGGCGGCGAACAGGGCCGTGTGGGTGAGCGTGCGGTGCCCGCCGCGCCGCTTGCCGTCGCGTTTGCCCTTGGTGACGGTGTAGAAACCCAGCGACACCGCATCGACGCCCTTCGCGACGACGCTGCTGACCGGACCGAACGAGCGCGAGACCGTGGACTGGCTCGTGTCCAGATCCGGGAGAAGCGCCGCTCCGGCGCACACCGCCGCGAACGTGAAGGTCTCGGCGGTCGACGTGGGCCCACCCCAGTCGAGCGGCAGCAGATCCGCCACCGCCAGACCGACAGCCGCACCGGACATTGCATGGGTGGGACCCATCACCATGGAACACAGCACCTTTCGACCCCGACTCGGGACACGGTCATCCGAGCCGGTGTCCTGACACCGCCCAACCTAGCAACAACATCCGACACACCCGTCACACGGCCGTGAGTACTTGTTAACCGCGGGCGGTTAACAAGTACTCACGGGCGCGAAGCGCAGTGGCGTCCGTCCCCGCCGAAGGTGGATGATGGAAGTGCGGTGCGTGCAGTCGGGCGGAGGAGGGTCGTCGTGGAAACTGTGATCGTGTTCGTTCTCGCCGTGCTGATCTATTGGTGGGGCCTGCTCTGAGCCTGCCCCACCAACGACATCAGTTCTGGCTCCGCCCTTCCCGGACACCGATTTCCACTCGCTTGCCCAGGTCGGGGTCGACGCTCTTCCAGTAGTCGAAGACCCGCAGCAGAACCGGTTCGCTGACGCCGCCGAGTGCGTGGCCGACGATGTTGTCGACCAGGCGGTCGCGTTCGTCGTCGCTCAGGACCTCACGGACGAGCGTGCCCGCCTGCGTGAAATCGCCGTCCTCGGCGTGCTCGACGTAGCCGGCTCGCACGGACTCGCCGTCGAACGCCCACTGTCCCTCGTCGCCCGCGAGCGATGCGTCGGCGTGCGGGCCGCCGTAGGAGTTCGGCGCGTACACGGGGGTCTCGGGCGAATTGGTGGCGTACCGCATCGCACCGTCCTGCGAGTACGAGTTCACCCGGTTCTTGGGCGCGTTGACCGGCAGCTGCGCGTAGTTGGCGCCGATGCGGTACCGGTGCGCGTCCGCGTAGGAGAAGACCCGTCCCAACAGCATCTTGTCGGGCGAGAAGCCGATTCCCGGAACGACATTCGACGGCTCGAACGAGGCCTGCTCGATCTGCGCGAAGAAGTTGTCGGGGTTCCGGTTGAGGGTCCACTTGCCGACCTCGATCAGCGGGTAGTCCTTCTGCGACCACACCTTGGTGAGGTCGAACGGGTTGAACCGGTAGCCCTCGGCCTCGTCGACGGGCATGACCTGGACCTTCAGCGTCCAGCTGGGGAACTCGCCGCGGGCGATCGTGTCGTACAGGTCGGCGCGGTGATGGTCGGGGTCGTTGCCTGCGAGGGTGTCGGCCTCGTCCTGGGTGAGGAACTCGATGCCCTGATCGGTCTTGAAGTGGTACTTGACCCAGAACCGCTCGCCTTCGGCGTTGACCCACTGGTACGTGTGCGAGCCGAAACCGTCCATGTGACGCCACGTCTTCGGGATTCCGCGGTCACCCATCAGCCAGGTCACCTGGTGAGCGGACTCGGGCCGCAGCGTCCAGAAGTCCCACTGCATGTTGTGGTCGCGCAGACCGGATCCCGGCAGTCGCTTCTGCGAGTGGATGAAGTCGGGGAACTTGATCGGGTCCTTGATGAAGAAGACGGGCGTGTTGTTGCCGACGAGGTCGTAGTTGCCGTCCTCGGTGTAGAACTTCACGGCGAATCCGCGCGGGTCACGCCAGGTGTCGGGGCTGCCCTGCTCGCCGGCGACGGTGGAGAAGCGCACCAGCGACTCGGTCCTCGCGCCGGGCTGGAACAGCTTTGCCTTCGTGTAGCGGCTCACGTCGTGGGTGACGACCAGTTCGCCGAACGCGCCGCCGCCCTTGGCATGGACGACGCGCTCCGGGACACGTTCCCGGTTGAACTGGGCGAGCTTCTCGATCAGGTAGTGGTCGTGCAGCAGGATGGGGCCCTGTGTGCCCGCTGTGAGGGATTCGTTGTCGCTGGCGACGGGAATTCCGAAGTTGTTGGTGGTGGCGCGCTGTGTTTCAGGCATGGCAAAGCCTCCAGGTTGCATCGGGTGAGGGTGAAGCAGTGGGGACGGACAGGGTCAGGACAGGGCTGCTGCCGACCCGGTTCCGCTCTGCGCGCCGGTCTGGCACTGCGAGCAGAGCCCCCAGAAGACGACCTCGGCCTCGTCGATCTCGAAACCGTGGGCCTGCGACGGGTCGAGGCACGGAGCCTCACCGACGGCGCAGTCCACGTCCACGACGGTCCCGCAACTGCGGCACACGAGGTGGTGGTGGTTGTCTCCGGTACGGGTTTCGAACCGTGCGGGGGATCCCGCGGGCTCGATACGTCTGAGCAGGCCGGCGGCGGTGCACGCCTTGAGGACGTCGTATACCGCCTGGGTGGAGACCGATCCCAGCTCTTCACGAACTACGGCCGCAATGTCGTCGACGTCGGAATGCGGCCGTACGGCAACCGCATTCAACACTGCAACACGTGGTGCAGTGACACGCAGGCCCACCTCGCGCAGCTGCGCTTTGGGATCCGTGTCGTGTCGCATGTGTTCCAGTATCGCGCCTTTTTGGAATTAGTCAAGAAAAGGATGCGTCGGAAATTCTTGACATGTCGGAAATCTCCGACATAAAGTCGCGGCGTGCCCGACGACGACATCTTCATCGCCCTCGCCAACCCCGTGCGACGGCGCCTGCTGGAAATCCTGATGGACGGCCCCCTCACCGCCGGGGACCTCGCCGGCCGGTTCGACCTCAGCCGGCCCGCGGTGGCAGAGCACCTGCAGGTCCTGCGCCGCGCCGGGCTCGTCCGCGACGAACCGTCCGGACGGCAACGGCACTACCACCTGACCGCCGAGCCGCTCGCCGACGTCGGCGACTGGCTGCACCCGTTCGAGCGGTTCTGGCGTGGCCGCTTGCGCACACTCGCCGAATTCCTCGAGGAGGACTCATGACCGACCGCACCACCACCACGATTTCCGTCGACCAGTTCATCGCCGCGCCACCCGCCAAGGTGTGGCGCGCCCTCACCGAGCCGGAACTGCTCGCCCGCTGGTGGGCCGCGGGCGACATCGCCGCCACGGTCGGGCATCGGTTCCACCTCGACATGCCCGGCTGGGGCGCCGTTCCCTGCGAGGTGGTCGAGGTCGAACCCGAGCGACGCTTCGTCTACACCTTCACCGAGAACTGGACGCTGGTCTGGCGCCTCGTTCCCGAGGGTGCGGGCACCCGCCTGTTCCTCGACCATTCCGGCTTCGACCTCGACGACAAGCGCAGCCGCGATGCTTTCGAGCGGATGGGTCCGGGTTGGCGCGACACCGTGCTGCCCCGTCTCGCCGGCGTGGTCGCGGACATCGGACCGCGACCCGCCTGATCCGGTCAGCGGAGTTGCGCGGGTCCGGTGGTCATCCGGCCGTCCGTGATCACGATGCCGTGGTGTGTGCCGGGCGTCAGCCAGTCACCGAGGGTGGGACCTTCGGCCGTCACGTCCACGCGGGCATACCGGAAATGGCCCCGAAGTCGCGCGGACGCCGTGACGAGGCCGTGGTCGCCGGGTTGAGCGAACCCCAGCGCGCCGGCGATCGGTAGTCGCGGGCCGCGTGGCCGAGTGCTCGTGGTGACACGCCACGCGTCGGACGACGCCTCGAAGTCGCCGTGCACGTCGCCGTCGAACTCGGCAGGCACCTTCGGCAGGCTCCAGTGCACCCGTCCGCCGTGCACGGAGGGTTCCGAATCCACGGCGATGAACGGGACCGCCATGCGGGGCAGGACGCCGATGCGACGACCGGGCGCGCGGAGCACCGGACTGGCGAGGATTTCCCGGTAGGGGCCGACCGGCGAGTCCAGGTAGTCGACCATCATCGCGAGGGTCAACGGCACGGTGGCGCCGTCGGGTCCGAGCGCGCGGGCGGCCGTGGTGCTGCGGTGCCACCACAGTGTCGCGCGCACCCCCGCCGGCCACGGGGGCGGCGAGCTCTCGGGCCAGTCGGTGCGCTGGGTGGTCGATTCAGGCACGCTCCACATCGACTGTCTCCCTTCGGGTGGCGACCGTCAGCGGGAGCCGCAGCGCACCCGGCGCGTCGGCGGGTACCACCGGATTCCGGGGCGGCGACGGTTCGATACGTACGTATGGCTTGCCCGGCTCGGGCCGGACATCGACCTCACCCTTGTTGGGCCACAACGCGAATGCACGCTCGGCCTGGGCGGTGATGGTGAGCGACGGGTTGACGCCGAGGTTCGCGCTCACCACGGAGCCGTCGGCCACGTGCAGACCGTCGTGTCCGTACGCCCGCAGGTAGGGGTCGACGACACCGGTGTCCGGCGAGTCCCCGATGGTGCAACCCCCGAGGAAATGCGCGGTCATCGGAATGTTCACGACGTCGGCGAACGAACCACCGGGGTCTCCCCCGATCCGTTCGGCCACCTTGCGGATGGCCGTGTGACCCTGCGGGATCCACTCGGGCGGCGGATCTCCGGGTCCGGGACGGCTGGTGACCGCGCGACCGAGGCGGCCCTTGCCCTTGGCCAGTTCGAGCGAATTGTCGTCGGTCTGCATCACGAGCGCGATCACGGTGCGTTCCGACCAGTGCCGCACCGACAGGCTGCGCACGAACGCCCCGGGGCGGCGCAACGCGACGCCGACCGTCTTCAGCAGCCGCGGCGTCCTGCCGCCGCCGTCGCTGAGGACGGTCTGCAACAGTCCGATCGCGTTGCTGCCCTTGCCGTACCGCACGGGCTCGATGTGGGTGTGATCGTCCGGGTGGAACGAGGACGTGATGGCCACGCCCTTCGTGAAGTCGGTGGCACGGTCCTTCGCCGTGGCCGCGAGCACCGCCTCCGAGTTGGTGCGCACCACCGATCCCAGCCTCGGCGACAACCGCGGCAGCGCACCGGATTCCTTCATCGCCAGCAGCAGCCGGGCGGTGCCGTACGTGCCTGCGGCGACGACCACCTGGTCGGCGGTGAACGTGTGCTCGCGCTTGCGGATGCCGTCGGTGCGGCGGGTCCGCAGCTCGTAGCCGCCACCCGATCGGGGGCGCAACTCCTTCACCGTCGTCAGCGGATGTATCCGGGCGCCCGCCTTCTCGGCGAGGTGGAGGTAATTCTTGACGAGCGTGTTCTTCGCGCCCACCCGGCAACCCGTCATGCAGCTGCCGCACTCGGTGCACCCCGTGCGCTCGGGTCCCTCGCCGCCGAAGAACGGATCGGCCACCCGCGATCCCGGTTCGCCGAAGAAGACGCCCACCGGTGTGGACGTGAACGTCTCACCGGCGCCCATCTCCTCGGCCACCTCACGCATGACGGCGTCGGCGGGGGTGAACGACGGATTGGTCGTCACGCCCAGCATCCGTTTCGCCTGCTCGTAATACGGGGCCAGCTCCGACTGCCAGTCGGTGATGTGCGCCCACTGCTTGTCCTCGAAGAAGCGGCGCGGCGGCTGGTAGAGGGTGTTCGCGTAGTTCAGCGACCCACCCCCGACCCCCGCCCCGGCCATGACCAGGACGTCGGGGAGAAGGTGGATCCGTTGCACGCCGTAGCAGCCCAGCCAGGGTGCCCACAGGTAGCGCCGCAGCCGCCAGCTCGTCTCGGGCAGCTCGTCGTCGGCGAAGCGTCTGCCCGCTTCGAGAACGCCGACCCGGTAGCCCTTCTCGGTCAGCCTGAGCGCCGCGACGCTACCACCGAAACCGGAGCCGACCACGATCACGTCGTAGTGCGTCACGCGACGGTCTCCTTCGCGGCCCTGCGTCGTGAGACGTAGTTCTCCTGATCGAAACGTTGCAGCTGGGAGCGGAACTTCCAGGTGAAGGTCGGCCACTGCACCGAGTTCCGACCCTCGGAGTCGTAGTACCAGCTCGAGCAGCCGCCCTTGTTCCACACGGTGGTCTGCAGTTCGGATTGGATGCGGGTGTTGTACCGGCGCTGCGCCTCCTCGGTGACCTCGAAGGCGGTGATCCCGCTGTCGTGCATCACGTTCAAGGCGTCGGCGATGTACGCGGACTGCGATTCGAGCATGTAGACGATCGAGCTGTGCCCGAGGTTGGTGTTGGGACCGTACATCAGGAACAGGTTGGGAAACCCGGCGACGGTGGTCCCCTTGTATGCACTCGGGCTGCCGTCCCAGTGCTCGGCGAGGGTGCGGCCGTTCGCGCCACGCAACGCATGCGCCACAGGCGGTTCCGTCGGCGTGAAACCCGTCGCGAAGATGATGGTGTCGACCTTGTGCTCGTTACCCACCGCGTCGACGACGCCGTCCGGTGTGACCCCGGCGAGTCCCGCGTCGACGAGCGTGACGTCGGGACGGTCGAGGGTCCGGAGCCAGTCGTTCGACAGCAGCATCCGCTTGCAGCCGATGGTGAAGTTCGGTGTGAGCTTCCGGCGCAGTTCGGGATCCCGCACCTGCCGGCGAAGATGCGCCTTGGCCACCATCTCGAATACCGGCAGCAGCCTGGTGGCGTGGGCGAGCACTCCGCCCAGCGCTTCACGGAAGCTGTACACGGACCCACGGACGGCCTTCTGCACCAACGGCAGTCGACGATAGAGGCTCTTCTCGGAGCCGGACAGTTCGCGGTCGAGGCGTGGGATCACCCAGGCGGGCGTGCGCTGGAACACGGTGAGATGCTCGGCTGCGGGCGCGATCTCCGGGACGAACTGCACCGCGGACGCACCAGTGCCGATCACCGCCACGCGCTCACCGGTGAGGTCGTGGTCGTGGTTCCACGTGGCCGAGTGGAACGTGGTGCCGCCGAACGTCTCCAACCCGGGCATGTCCGGGACGCTGGGAGTCGACAGCGCACCGGTCGCGGCCACCACGACGTCGGCCGTCAGCGTTCCGCGGCTCGTCCGAACAGTCCAGATGGCCTCGTCGTCGTCCCAGTGCGCTTCCTGCAGTTCACAATCGGTCACCACCCGGGACCGGACACCGGTGGCGGCCGCAACCTTCTTCAGATAACGGTGGATCTCGGGTTGGCGGGCGAACGTGTGACTCCAGTCGGCACTCGGCGCGAACGAGTACGAGTACAGCGACGTCGGGACGTCGCACGCACATCCCGGGTAGGTGTTGTCTCGCCACGTGCCGCCGACGTCGTCGCCGCGCTCGATGATCAGGACGTCGGCCTGCGGCTGCGTCTGCAGGATGCGCGCCGCCAGTCCCATGCCGGCGAAACCGGCCCCCACGATGAGGGTGTGTACGTGTTGCGGAAGATTCACGACTTCTCCACCTTCGATTCCCACACGGGCAACAGCCGCGCGCGTAGTGACTGTTCGGCCTCGGGGGTGCGGAACAATGCCGACACCGCCAGACCACGAACCAATTCGATAGTGAGCTCGATGGCGTCGGCGTCGAACCGATCGCCGAACACCGCCGCCGACCCGCGGCGCAGAGCGTCGTTGACCTTCCGCTCGAGCGGAACCGTCGCCTCGTACAGCGCCGGGTCGGTGCGGGCGGCCACCCACAGCTCGAGGGCCGCATAGAACAGCGGGCCGGAGAAGGCGTCGGCGAGCACTTCGACGCCGCGGCCGGCATCCACTTTGGTTGCGAGGATCTCCTCCAGCCGCTTGTCCACGAGATGTTCCACGGCGGCCACCACCAGCGACTCCTTGGTCGGGAAATGGTGCAGCTGCGCGCCCCGCGACACCCCCGCCCGCCGGGCGATGCCCTGCGTGGTGGTGCGGGCGTACCCGAGCTCGACCAGGGAGTCGACGGCCGCGTCGAGCAGCTTCGTGCGCATCGCCGCGGTCCGCTCGGCCTGCGTGCGGGTCGGTTTGACCAGTTCTGTGTCAGGTGTCACACCCTGCACTGTAGGCGGAAAAAAGAAAACAGTCCAGACTGCTTTTAAGTTTGCGCTGCGCGCCTGTGAGTACTTATTAACGTCCGGCGGTTAATAAGTACTCACGGGTCTAGGGCACGAGTCGGTACCGCAGCATCATGTCGTGGTCCTCGTGGTCGAGCATGTGGCAGTGCCACACGTAGCCCTGCAGGGGATGCGAGGTCTGCTCCATGTGGCTGTGTCCGCCTTCGGAGTGATTCATCGTGTGCGCCGACATCCCGAACGTGGCGTCCGGGTCGAAGCCGAGTTCGTCCGCGGTCGGGAACCGGACGATGATCCGGGTGATCGAGTTCGCGTCCGCGATCACCGTGTCCTTGAACCCCGACTCCCACACCTGCGGCGCCAGGTTCGGCCCGAGCACGAACGGGTCCGCCGACGGCGTCCACCGCATCCCGACCGCGGGCACCGGAACGGCCTGCATCAGGGCGTTCGTGTCGATCGCCTGCCGTCCGATCACCCGGAACGTCACCAGATGCAGGTGGATCGGATGCGGTTCGGGCGTGACGTTGACGATGTTCCACTGCTCGACGGTGCCCTGCCGGGGCATCTCGATGTCGTCGGTCGTATAGCGCAGGTTGTTCAGCGACATCAGCGGGGACGGCTGACCGGGGCCCTGCGCGAGCTGCATCACCGACACGTTGCGCACGACCGACGGCGGCGCGACGGGCGGGAGGACGGCGAGACCACGGCTTCCGCCCCGGAGCGTCTCCGGGACGCCACCGGTGAACCCGGCGGCGGTTCCGACCCGGAACCGGCAGAACCGCGGCATGATCTGCACCCCGCGCTGCGCGACCTGCGCGGGGATCGGCTCGTCGTTGCGCAGTTCCACGGTCGTGCCGGGCGCGAGGGTTCCGAAGTCGACGAGGAGGTCCACCCGCTCGCCGGGTCCGAGCCGGACGTGGTCGGTGGCGACCGGCGCGTCGAGCAGACCGCCCTCGGCGCCGATCACCCAGAACCTCATCCGGTTTTCGAAGAACAGATTCCACACGCTGAACGATGCGGCGTTCACCATCCGCAGGCGGTACAGGCCCCGCGCCACCGACATTTCCGGCCACACCTTGCCGTTCACCACCCCCACGTCACCGGGTGTGGCGGCCTCCCAGCTGCCCTGCGGGTTCAGCGGGTTCGAGCGGACACTCTGCCGTCCGTCGTCGGTGAAGTTCTTGTCCTGCAATATCAGCGGGAGTTCGAATTCGCCCGAGGGCAGACCGAGCGGGTTGCCGCTCCGACCGGTGTCGTACTCGTCGCGCAGCAGGTACATGCCTGCCAGCCCGGCGTAGATGTTGAGCCGGGTGACGCCCATCGCGTGGTCGTGATACCAGAGCGCGCAGGCTTCCTGCCGGTTCGGGAACTCGTGCACCATCCCCTGCCCGGGCCGCAGAGTGTCCTCGGGGTGCCCGTCGAACTCGGGGGGCGTCCGGCCGCCGTGCAGGTGCAGCGACGTCGGCACCTGGGTGCGGTCCTGCTCGCTCACTCCGTGGATCCGCGTGTCGACGTCGGCGGCGAGGGGGTTGCTCGCGATGTCGTTGCGGTAGGTCAGCGAGGTCAGCTCGCCGACGTGGGCTTCGATCGTCGGGCCGAGGTAGTCCATGCCGCCGTAGCCCAGGGCCGGCGACGCGGGCAGATCGGGGTGGAACACGTGCGTCGTGCTGCTGGCGTGCACCTCGACTGCGCTCCCACCCACCATCGGCAACGGCGGCAACTGTTCCCGGAACGGCTGGAGCGGCGGCGAGGAAAAGACGAACGGCCGCAGCGGATCGATCCCGAACGGGTAGGCACTCGCCGATCCCACCCCGACGGCCCCGAGCCCGGCTGTCAGCGCCAGTCCACGAACGAACGACCTACGCGGAATCCGTCGATCCATTCGGAGGAGCCCCCTGCACGGTGAGAACAGCATTGCGAATCGAGTAGCCGACGGTACCGCAACCGTTGCCCCTCTCACCGGGTTTACGGGGCGTCCCTTCGCGCAGCGACCACCGTCGTGCCAGTCTGACTCCATGACCGGTGCAGCTCCGAAGAACATGGAATGGATCCCCGGGGGCACCTTCTGGATGGGTTCGGAGGACTTCTACCCCGAGGAACGCCCCGTCCACCAGGTGACCGTCGACGGATTCTGGATGGACTCGCACCAGGTCACCGTGGCCGAGTTCCGGCGATTCGTGAAGGACACCGGCCACGTCACGACCGCCGAGATCGCCCCCGACCCCGCACAGTACCCGGGCGCTGATCCGGCTCTGCTCGTACCCGGTTCGCTCGTATTCACCCCCACACCGGGGCCCGTCCCGCTCGACGACTACACCCGCTGGTGGTCGTTCACACCGGGCGCGGATTGGCGCCACCCGGAGGGTCCGGGCAGCAACGTCGGCGGACGCGAACGCCATCCCGTCACGCACGTGTCGTGGTTCGACGCCCGCGCCTACGCGGAATGGGCGGGCAAGGATCTGCCGACCGAGGCCGAATGGGAGTTCGCCGCCCGCGGCGGGCTGGACCGGAAGCCGTTCGTGTGGGGAGAGGAACACGAACCGGGCGGCAGGCCCGCCGGCAACGTCTGGCAGGGACGGTTCCCGTGGGAGAACCTCCTCGAGGACGGCTTCGCCGGAACGTCGCCGGTCGGCCATTTCCGGCCCAACGGTTACGAACTCAGCGACATGGCCGGCAACGTGTGGGAATGGACCACCGACTACTTCACCACCGATCACTCCGCGAGCGGGAAGAACGTCGCGCCTGCCAGTTCCTGCTGCATTCCCACCAACCCGCGAGTCGAGACGGCGCGCGCGGAGAACCCGGACGAGCCCTACGCGCGCCGCGTGATCAAGGGCGGCTCGCATCTCTGCGCGCCCAACTACTGCCTGCGCTACCGACCCTCGGCCCGGCAGGGTGACACCGAGGAGACGTCGACGTGCCACATCGGGTTCCGGTGCATCATCCGCCCGTGACGGTCTTTCTCACCTCACGGGGATGAAGACGCGCCGCGTCCACTGCGGTTGAGTCGGTGGTGTGCGGTCCACCAAATTGTCTGTGGCGCTGGCCCGGGAAGCGCTGGCCGCGCGCACCGAAACGGCCAACGGCTGGTTGCAGGGCACACCTCCCGGCCGCACGGTTCGACGCGTCATCGACGGGCTGATCGAGATCGAGCTCGTCGACCGGTCGATGACGCTCGCCGCCAGGATCTTCACGTCGGTGCTGCCCGTGATGATTGCGGCATCGACGCTGAGCGGTTGGAACGTGACCGCACGCACCATCAAGACCCAGTTCGGCTTCGACCCCACGGAACTGACGACCACGCCCGGCACTGTGGACACCACCAACCCCTCCTTCGCCGCGTTCGGGGTCGTCGGTCTGCTGATGATCGCGATCAGCGGCACGTCCTTCGCGAGGGCCCTCGCCCGGATCTACGCCAAGATCTGGAACGTCCCGTCGATCACCCTCCGAGACGCCTGGCGGTGGCTCGTCGTCCTGTTCGCCGTTGCGCTGTCGGGGACGGCGATCGGCCTGGCCGGCGAGCTCACGAGCATCCGGTTGATCGGTCCACCTCTCGCAGTCGCCGGGGAGTTCGCGGTGTGGATGGCCGTGTGGACCCTCAGCCCGTACCTCCTGACGATGGGCACGCTCAAGGGCCGTGTGCTCTGGGCGACCGGCGCGCTGACCGCCGGCGCGCTCACCGCTCTCCACGTCGGCGGGCGTCTGCTCCTGCCCCGGATCACCGCCGCAGCGCAACACCAGTTCGGGCCGCTCGGCTTGGTGTTCACCGCGATCAGCTGGCTGTTCGTCCTGTCGGTCGTGATCGTGGGGTCCGCGGTGATCGTCAAGGCCATCGCGCTCGACGAGGGTTACGTCGGGCATTACCTGCGGGGACCGGACGCCGTCGCGTCAGAACAAGCCGCCGAATCCCTTACCGAGGACGACGGCGCCCATCACGAGTAGCAGCACGCTCATCACCGCGGCGTTGTTGGACTGGAGCCAGACCTTGAGGTTGTCGAGGGTTCCGCGCATCTTGTCGGCTGCGACGGCGTAGGCGATGACCGGGACGAGGACGGTCGATCCGGCCAGCACCGTGTACACGATCAGCGCCACGACCTGCTCGCCGCCGCTCACCGCGGCCGTGCCGATCCCGACGCCCGCGGACACGCAGAGCAGCAGGTTCTTGGGATTGATTGCCGCCAGCGCGAATCCGAGACCGGTGGATTTCACGAAGTTCAGGTCGTCGATGGCCTGCATCCACTTCGGTGGCTCCGCGTGGGCATTGCGGCTTCTCCATTGCCGTCCCGCGAGCAGGAGCAGCAGCACACCCAGAACCACCTTCACCCATGACGCCGTCGCCGACGGACCGTCGGAGTCGGACGTGTCGATGCTGCCGGCGAGGAACATGAAGATGCCCGTCGCAACAAGAATTCCCAGGATCCAGCCGACGCCGAAGCCTGCGCTCGCACCGCCCGCACGCTTCGACAGCAGCATCAGGATGACGGCGATGATCGGTATCGGCGAGATCGCGACACCCACGGCGAGCGGTAACAGTTCTCCGATGACTGAGCCCATGTCCGAACCGTAGGGTCGGGGCGCCGTCTCCGCCTCGCACGTGTCGGGTGAACCGCACGTGAGTGGCAAAGTGTGCTCGGGTACGCGTTGCCACTCACCTGGGGGACAGCACGCGCGCCGCGAACGCGAGGGACTCCGGCATGGAGGCCATCAGTGATTCGCGGTGGTTCTCGGCGGCGAGTTGCTGGTATTCGACGTTCACGCCGTGCTGCTGCATCTCGGCGAGCTGCGCCCATGTCAACGGAATCGGCACCGACGTGTCGGACAGACTGTGCACCACCCGCAGGGGGCGGTCGAACCCGTCGACGGGCACCTGCTGCATCTCCCGGAACAGCGCCCGGAACTGCTCGTTCCACAGGGGCGAGGCGAACAGGTCGCCGACCGAAGTGGGATGGGCGAGCAGGTACCGGCCGAGTTCCCGGCTGCAGGTCACCTTCGCCAGCTCCATCAATTCGATCCCCTTCGGCGACAGATACCGCCGGATGTCGACCTCGGGGCGCTGGTCGTCGATGCCGGCGAGGGTCAGCAACGCATAGTTCACGATTCCGGTTGTCGGCAGAGCCGGAATCGCGGGACCCGCGGCCGGGAAGAGCTGTTCGAGGTGCGTCGGCGCCGCCACGGCGACGGCACCCCGATAGTCGAGTGCGGGTGCCCGGGCGGCGGCCTCGCGGGCGGCGAAGTAGGTCGCGTGCCCGCCCTGCGACAGTCCCGTGACGATCCACCGGTCGCTGAGCACGTCGCCGTAGACGTCGTGGGCGGCCAGGACGATGTCGACGGCGTTCGCGGCGGCGGCAGGGCCGTCGAGGTAGGCGTTGACACCGGGCGTGCCGATTCCCGCGTAATCCGTTGCTGCGACGGCGTATCCGGCGGCGATCCACTGCTCGATCGCGGGCAGTTCGACGTAGTTGAACCCGGCGACGGACGGCGCGCACTGGTCGGCGACCCCGACCGTGCCGTGCGCGTAGGACACCACCGGCCAGCCGCCGACGGGGGGATCACCACGGGGAAGGAAGATCGATCCGGTCGACTCACCGGTCGCGGTCGCGGTGCGCAGCGTCGAGTAGCGGACCCGGATGCTGTCGCCTGCCTGACCGGGGACTGCGGCGGGTGGAAGTTCGTCCTGCGACAGCAGGATTCCCTGCTGCGCGGACGCCTCGCTCGCACCGGTGAGCAGCAACAGAACCGCCGCCACCGCAGCACCGACGACTCTCATCGGCCCAGTATCCACCCGCAACCGACACGTGAGTGGCAAAGCGTGCGGAAGCACACTTTGCCACTCACGTGGGGGGAGATCAGACCAGCAGTTCGGCGATCTGAATGGTGTTGAGGGCGGCACCCTTACGCAGGTTGTCGCCGGACACGAACAGTGCCAGACCGCGACCCTCGGGGACACCCGGATCCTGACGGATACGCCCGACCAGCGACGGGTCGCTGCCCGCGGCCTGGAGCGGGGTGGGGACGTCCACCAGCTGCACACCGGGAGCCTTCGACAGGAGCTCCTGCGCACGCTCCACCGACAGCGGACGCTCGAATTCGGCGTTGATCGACAGCGAGTGGCCCGTGATCACGGGGACGCGGACGCACGTGCCCGACACCAGCAGGTCGGGCAGGCCGAGGATCTTGCGGCTCTCGTTGCGGAGTTTCTGGTCCTCGTCCGTCTCACCGCTGCCGTCGTCGACGATCGAACCGGCCAGCGGCAGAACGTTGAACGCGATCGGTGCGACGTACTTGTTCGGGGCCGGGAAGTCGACGGCGCTGCCGTCGTGCACCAGCTTCTCCGCGTCGTCGATGACGGCGCGGGCCTGGCCCACCAGCTCCTCGACACCGGCGATTCCACTGCCCGACACGGCCTGGTAGCTCGACACGATGAGACGCTGCAGACCGGCCTCGTCGTGCAGAACCTTCAGCACCGGCATCGCGGCCATCGTGGTGCAGTTGGGGTTGGCGATGATGCCCTTCGGCGGGTTCTTCGCCTGCTCCGGGTTGACCTCGCTGACGACCAGCGGGACGTCGGGGTCCTTGCGGAACGCCGACGAGTTGTCGACGACCGTGGCACCTGCCGCGGCGAACCGCGGGGCCTGCTCACGAGAGAGGGTCGCACCGGCCGAGAACAGGGCGATGTCGATGCCCTTCAGGTCCTCGTCGGACGTCGCGGACGCGTCCTCGACGACGATCTCCTCGCCGCGAAACGGCAGCTTCTTGCCCGCCGACCGCGCGGAAGCGAAGAACCGTACCTTGTCCGCGGGGAAGTTCCGTTCCTCGAGGAGGGTGCGCATGACGATGCCGACCTGTCCGGTGGCACCGACGACAGCGATGGTGGTCATGATCTACCGTCCCGTTCCTGCGTGCACGACGGCTTCTTCGTCGCCGCCGAGCTCGAATGCATCGTGGATCGCCTTCACGGCCTTGTCCAGCTCCACATCCTTGACGAGCACCGAGATGCGGATCTCGGACGTCGAGATGAGGTCGATGTTGACACCGGCCTTTGCGAGAGCCTCACAGAACGTCGCGGTGACGCCCGGGTGGCTCTTCATGCCGGCGCCGACGAGCGACACCTTGCCGATGTGGTCGTCGAACAGCACCTGCGTGAAGCCGATGTCGCCCTGCAGCTTGGTCAGCTTCTCGACGGCGCGCGGGCCGTCGGCGGTGGGCAGGGTGAACGTGATGTCGGTCTTGCCGGTCTCGACCTTCGAGATGTTCTGCAGCACCATGTCGATGTTGATCTCCGCCTCGGCCACCGCGCGGAAGACCTGCGCGGCGTAACCCGGGGTGTCGGGCAGGCCGACGACGGTGATCTTGGACTCGCCGCGATCGTGCGCGACTCCGGTGATGATTGCCTCTTCCACGGGGATGTCCTCCATCGATCCGGACACGATGGTGCCCGGCTTGGTCGTGTATGACGAACGGACGTGCACAGGCACGTTGTATCGGCGGGCGTACTCGACGCAGCGGAGCATGAGCACCTTCGCGCCGCACGCCGCGAGCTCGAGCATCTCCTCGAACGACACCGTCTCGAGACGCTGCGCGTCGGGAACGATGCGCGGGTCGGCGGTGAAGATGCCGTCGACGTCGGTGTAGATCTCGCAGACGTCGGCCTCGAGGGCCGCTGCGAGGGCCACCGCGGTGGTGTCCGAACCGCCGCGCCCGAGGGTCGTCACGTCCTTGCTGTCCTGGCTGACGCCCTGGAACCCGGCGACGAGGACGATCGAGCCCTCGTCRAGCGCATCCCGGACGCGGCCCGGTGTGACGTCGATGATCTTGGCGTTGCCGTGAGCACCGGTGGTGATGACGCCCGCCTGGGAGCCCGTGAACGAACGGGCCTCCGCACCGAGCGAATGAATTGCCATCGCGACGAGAGAATTGGAAATGCGCTCACCGGAGGTCAGCAGCATGTCCATTTCGCGGGCGGGTGGGGCTGGGCACACCTGCTGAGCCAGATCGAGCAGCTCATCAGTAGTGTCCCCCATCGCTGAAACCACGACGACGACATCGTTGCCGGCCTTCTTGGTCTCGACGATCCGTTCAGCCACTCGTCGGATTCTCTCGGCGGTTGCCACCGAGGATCCGCCGTACTTCTGGACGACGAGAGCCACGCGTTTCTACCTCCAGGTCGATGAATCTGTACTGGTCCAGCTGTCGAGCTTACCGGCGGAGTCCAATCTGATCCCGGGTGAGTCCGTTCGGACGCCTATCCGAACGCCGTGTTCACGGCGTCCGCGACCCTCCCCACGGCCGCGCAGTTCGGCCCGTGAACAGTGACGACTGCACCCGCGTGACCGAGCCTGCGGGTGAACTCGTCGACGCCCGCTCCGGGCCGTGTGATGTCGATCGGCTCGCCCATCGGGCTCGTCCACCGGCATCGGTCGCCGACCCTCTCCGGCTCGGCGGGAACGGGTGGTCGGTTCTCCTTGACCGGCGACATCGTGAACGACACGGTCACCTCACTCCCGGGCACCCGATTCGGGTTCGGAAACAGCACGCAGTCGAACGGGGTGGGCGGCGATTCCGGGTCGACGACGCGTCCGCCCGCCGTGGTTCCCAGCACGTCGAGTACTTCACACGGGTCGTGGACCGCGAGCGCCACTTGATGCGCGGACGAGGCGTCACGAGTGGGCAGTCCCGACCGCATCCTGTCGATCGCCGAGTCCAGCACCGCGTCGGCGAGCGGGCAGGCGTCCTGGCCGGCGACGGTTCCGGCGCGGACGGTGGCCAGCTGCCGTTCCACCTGTTCCTGGTCGATTCCGAGGTTCAGCCGGAAGACGCGCTCACACGTCCCGCGGGTCGGGTCGGCGCCCGCACCGCGGTAGACGGTCACCCCGTCGACCGTCTCCGGCCGGGTCAGCGCCGCGTCGGACAGCATCGACGGCAGCAGGGACAACTCCACGTAGGTGGTCGCGCCGCCGGGCCCGGCCATCAACGCCGAACACACCGGCAGTTGCACGGCGGACCCGTACTGCTCGACCGTCCCCGCACCCCGCACCACGGCCACGTCGAGCAGTCCGCACGGATCGGCGTCGCGGAGCGCGTCCTCGACGTGGATGTGCCGTTGCTGCGCGGGGCTCAGTTCCTGCAGCGGAGAAGCCCCCGCAGTCCCCGACACGCTGTGCGCGCACCCGGACGTGATCACGGCGCACAGGAGCGCCGCGGCAACTTTCTTCACTCGATCCCCCTCGAATCGGCACGAACACTACCGGCGACTCGGGATTATCGGAGGGAGGAAGGGACGCCGTGAACCAGACCGATCATCTCGGGAACGAGCAGCCAGATCGGATCGCTCGCCTGTGACCCCTGATCAACTGGTCTTCACGAAGGGCGGGATCTCGAACGTTCCGTCGAACACCTCCGGCTTGGGGCTGTACATCCGGAGCAGCGGCCGGAACCCGACTGCCGGTGTCGGCAGCCAGTTGGCGCGTGCCACCGGATCGGCCGGGGCGTCCGCGCTGAGCGTGATGGTCAGCGAACCGTCGTCCGCGAACACCAGTCCCGGCGTGCGGTCACCGATCGAGTAGCGGTCGATCGGATTGTCGACGAGGTAGAAGTCCGGGAGGTCGTACATGGTGATCGACCAGAACGCGTCGACCGGTGGGGTCGGCGCGAACGTGAGTGTGTAGGTGTGCTCGCCGGACAGTTCGTTGCCTTCGCTGTCGTGGTAGATCGGCGCATATGCGGCCTCGTAACCGTGGTTTCCCCACAGCCCCGCCATCGCGGCGCCGGCCCGCAGTCCCAGCGCCTTCGAGCGGTCCTCGATCCGCCAGTCGGGTGAGTCGAGGGTGCCGATCTCGAAGAAGTCGTCGTTGTAGTCGAAGGCGTGGTACATCAACTGCCAGCCGTTGACCACCTCGCTTCCTGCACCCGATTTCAGTGCGGCGACCAGTGACTGGTGCCCGGCCTCGGCACCGGCCGTGAGCACGGCCGCGAGGTCCGGCGGCGCTTCGAGGTACGGCGACGGCCCGGTCTCGAGCAACCCGAGCGGGGCGAACGCCTGTTGTGCGACGAGGTCCTGCGCGGCGGGTGGGTACGCCTGCGAGTACACCCGCAGCTTCTCCCAGAACTGAAGTTCCACGGGGACGTTCGGGTCGGGGACCGGCAGGCCCTCCGCCGGTTCCTGCTCGCCGACGGGTTCCAACGTGAGGGCCGACTGCAGTCGCTTCACCCGCTCCAGGTCGGCCTCGCCGTCGCAGGCCCACCGGCCGATGACGGTGCCCACCGCGGTGGGAAACGCGATCTGCGTCGCGCCGTCGGGGACCTCACCGGACCACCCGGGACCGGTCAACAGGTAACGGCCGGCCGCCGTTCCCGTCGCACGTTTGCCGACGTACGCGAAGTTGTCGGTCCACGCATCGACGAATTGCAGCACGTAGTACGCCCCACCGGCGTCGGGGACTCGCAGCAACTGCGGTCCGTGGCCGAGATCGATCTGGGCGATCGAATAGATGGTGTCGTTGTTGACCGAGACGAACGTGTCCTGCGGCCCGGCGAGTGTGCGGGCGTGGCTGAATTTGTTGAAGGGTCCCGCGTCGAGGCTCCCCATCCCCTCCGACACGAAGCGGTTCACCTGGTCGAGGTCGAACACCAGCGGAAAACCGTACATCCACGCCTTCGCGGCGAGTTCCTGCAATCCTGTGCTCACGACTGTCTCCTGTCATGGGCGGCTCCGCCGCCCGTGCGCCTTTGTGGTAGCTGCAGCAACCACAAAGGCGCACGGGTGCGGAGCGCCTACTGTCGGTGCGGTTCTGCGAGAGCCTCTCGCACGGTCGGATAGAGGCCGACGGGGGTCGCGCCCGAACCCGAGGTTCGTATCGTGTCCCGGAACTGCCCGATGTCCCGCGCCACACGTAGCTCTATTCCCCGGCGCGCGAGCACATCCCGTAACTGCACGAGCATCTGAGCGGCACTGACGTCGACGAACGGCGACGTCTCGGCGTCGAGGACCACCACTCGCGTGTCGTCGGTGCACATGTCCTCGATGCGGTCCTTGACGTGATCGGCGTTCGCGAAGAACAGTCCCGCCTCGACGCGCACCACGACCACGTGCGGTGTGGTCGGGAGGTCGGGGTGACGCTCGGCGTCCACCCACAGCGACCCTTCCTTCGCGAGCGCCGCGACGTGGGGACGCGACGCCCGGTAGAGCAGCAGCAGCATCGACACGCCGATGCCGATGACGAGTCCGGGCAGGGTGTCGAACAGGAGCACGCCCACCATCGCGGCGAGGGCGGCCGCGAAATCGGCTCGCGCGGCGTATCCGTAGATGCTGCCGAGCCTTTCGGTCCACACCCCGTAGAGCCGGCGCAGCGCGGAGATGTCGACGAGTTCGATGACGGCGGCGATGACCACCGCGGCGAGCGTCGCCTCGGGGAGTTTCTCGAACAGTCCGGTGAGGAACAGCAGGGTCACCACGGTGAGGACCGCGACGACGAGACCGCTGACCTGCGATTTGGCGCCGGCCCCGCCGTTGACCGCCGTCTTGGAGAGGCTGCCGTTCACCACCATCCCCGAGCACAGCCCGGAGCCGAGATTGGCTGTTCCGAGGCCGAGGAGTTCCCGGTTGGCGTCCACCTCGTAGCCCTCTTTCGCGGCGTATGTCTTCGCGGCACCGAGCCCTTCCGCGAACCCGATGAGCAGCACGCCCACTGCGGGGCCGAGAAGGTCGATGTAGTCGTCGAAGCCGACACCGTCCGGCAGTCCCACCGACGGCAGACCGGAGTCGATGTGACCAACGATGTCGACACCTCGACCGTCCAAACCGAACACGGCGACCGCGGCGATACCGAGGAGGACGGCCAGCAGCGAACCGGGGACGAGCGGCAGCCACCGTGTGAATCCGAGAACCACGACGAGACTGAGCACACCGACGACGAGTGTGCCCCAGTCGATGTCGCCCAGGTGGCTGACGACTCCCCAGGCCTGTTCGAAGAAATTGCCGTGCTCCTTCTCCACGCCGAGGAGGGCAGGAACCTGCCCGATGATGATGGTCAGAGCCAGCCCGACGATGAAGCCCTTCAGCACCGGCTCCGAGATGAACGACGCGATGAAGCCCAGACGGAGGAGCCCCGCGAGCAGCCCGGCGATGCCGGTGGCAATCGCCAGCACTGCTGTCAGGGCCGCGTACTTGCCGCCGTCCGCCCCGGCGAGCGGCGCGACGATGGCAGCCGACAGGGCGGCCGTCGCCGACATCGGCCCCACCACCAGATGCCGGGAACTGCCGGCCGCCGCGTAAAGGATCAGGGCGGGTATCGCCGCGTACAGACCGACGACAGGGGGGACTCCCGCGATGGTCGCGTAGGCCAGGGCCTCCGGTACCAGCACGGCCCACACGGTCAGGCCCGCGATCACGTCGGGCCTGACCCATCCTTTTTGATACTCCTGCAGCGAGCCGAACACCGGCCAGGTGCCGGTCGCGGAACTCACCACGTCGTCATCGTCCTAGTCCCTGGCGGTGTCCCAGGTGGTGACCGCCCAGATCACGACGACGTCGAGCGCGATGATCAGAATCGACCACAGCGGGTAGTACGGCAGCCAGAGGAAGTTCGCGAGGATCGACAGCGCGGCGATGCAGACGGCCACGACACGGGCCCAGGTGGCGCCCGTCATGAGGCCGATCGCGCTGATGACCAGAACGACGCCCAGAACGATGTGGATCCATCCCCACGCGGTGGTGTCGAACTGGTAGGTGTACTCGACGCCGATGACCAGCAGGTCGTCGGAGGCGACGGCGGCGATGCCCTGGAAGAACGAGATCACGCCGACGGTCAGCAGCAATATCGCCGCTGCCAGCGACGTTCCCGCGGCAAAGCCCTGTTTGACAGGGCTGGTGGTCCTGGACTCCGGATGTGTCGTCATGTCCATGCCCTTCTCGAAAGGATGTGCTCGAACAGTGGAATCCTGCGGCTTCGCGATGGCATCGGCATCATCCGCGCCGGGTGATCCTCATCTGCAACGGATGATGTGTCGTCGTCGGCCGGGTGCAACAGTCGATTCGGGGCACCCCGGTTGGCCGATTGTTGCGAAGGGACACGCGATGACCGATCCGCAGGACGTATCCGGCGCGGCGCCGGATTCTCAGTGGTCGATGCCGCGGGGCCTGATCGTGATCCTCGGCCTGGCCGCGCTCGTCGTCACCGTGGCGGGGATCCAGGTGGCCGCGTCGATAGTCGGCCCGATCTTCCTCGCGCTCATGCTGACCGTCGCGGTTCACCCGCTGCCCGAATGGCTTCACCGAAAAGGTCTCCCGACCTGGCTCGCCACGATCGCAGCGATCCTGGTCGTCAACAGCATCATTCTCGTCCTCGTGCTGTCGCTGGCCCTGTCGGTCGCCCAGCTCGCCACGCTCCTACCGGAGTACGCGGACGACTTCACCGCCCTCATCGATGACGCCCAGAGCTTCCTGAACAGCAACGGCGTGAACTCGACCGATTCCCAGACCCTGCTCTCCCAGGTGGATTACGGCAAGGTCTTCGGCTTCGTGGAGGCGATCCTGCAGTCAATGCTGGGTGTCTTCTCGAATCTGCTGTTCGTCCTCGCCCTTCTGCTGTTCATGGCCGTCGACGGAAGTTCCTACGGTGCGCGGATGCGGATCGTCACGCAGATGCGTCCCGACATCGCCACCGCTCTCACGTCGTTCTCGGCCGGGACCCGCACGTACCTGATCGTGTCCACGGTGTTCGGGCTGATCGTCGCCGTCATCGACACCGGGGCACTGTGGGCGCTGGGAATTCCGCTGCCGATCCTGTGGGGACTGCTGTCGTTCATCACCAACTACATCCCGAACGTCGGGTTCATCCTAGGGCTGGTTCCGCCGGCCCTGCTCGCACTGCTCCAGGGCGGTCCGGGACTGATGCTGACGGTCATCGTCGTGTACAGCGTCATCAACGTCATCATCCAGTCGGTGATCCAGCCGAAGTTCGTCGGTGACGCGGTGGGCCTGTCCGTGACGTTCACGTTCCTGTCGTTGGTGTTCTGGGCGTGGATCCTCGGGCCGCTCGGCGCGATCCTGGCAATCCCGTTGTCGTTGATGGCGAAGGCGCTGCTGATCGACATCGACCCGTCCACGCGTTGGGTGAACACGATTCTCAGCAGCGCTCCCACTCCCCCTGCRCCGGTTCCTGCCCCCTCCCCACCGCGACACGAGAAGGAAGAATCATGACACCCGATTTTTCGGACACCACCGATTTCGAGGACGCCGACCGCGGTTTCGTCGACCGTCTCGACCCCTGCACCGTCACGAGTGGGGACGGTCGCGTGGTGTGGGACATGCAGGAGTATTCGTTCCTGAACGGTGACTGTCCGGACACCGCCGACCCGAGCCTGTGGCGTCAGTCGCAACTGTGCGCGAAGAACGGTCTGTACGAAGTCACCGAGGGCATCTACCAGCTACGCGGAATCGACCTGTCCAACATGACGATCGTCGAGGGCGAGACGGGTGTCCTGGTGATCGACCCGCTGATCTCGCAGGAAACGGCGGCCGCCGCGCTTGCGCTGTACCGGAAGAACCGTGGCGACCGGCCCGTCACCGGAGTCATCTATACGCACTCCCACATCGATCACTTCGGTGGTGTCGTCGGCGTTCTCCCGGACGGTCGCGGCGACGTCCCGATCCTCGCCCCCGAAGGTTTCCTCGAACACGCGGTCTCCGAGAACGTCTATGCCGGAACGGCAATGGGCCGGCGCGCCACCTACATGTACGGACCGCTGCTCCCCAAGGGCGCGCGCGGGCACCTCGGGGCGGGGCTCGGAACGAACACCTCGGCGGGTCGACCCGGACTGATCCCACCGACCGTCGACATCACCCACACCGGCCAGGAGGAGACCGTCGACGCCATCCGGATCGTCTTCCAGGTGACGCCGGGAACGGAGGCGCCCGCCGAGATGAACTTCCTGTTCCCCGACCACCGGGCACTGTGCATGGCGGAGAACGCCACCCACAATCTGCACAATCTCCTCACGCTGCGGGGCGCGCTGGTCCGGGACCCCCGCGCCTGGTCGCGGTACCTCGACCAGGCGATCGAGATGTTCGACGGCGGCTACGACGTCGCGTTCGCCTCCCACCACTGGCCGACGTGGGGTCGCGACCGGGTGGTGACATTCCTGTCGCAGCAGCGCGACCTGTACCAGTACCTGCACGACCAGACCCTGCGGATGCTCAACACCGGGATGACGGGAATCGAAATCGCGGAGGACTTCCCACTACCGCCTGCCCTCGAATCCGCCTGGCACGCACGTGGTTACTACGGCTCGGTGAGCCACAACGTGAAGGCGATCTACCAGCGGTACATGGGCTGGTTCGACGGCAACCCGACGTCGCTGTGGCAGCACCCACCGGAGAACGCGGCCACGCGGTACGTCGAATGCATGGGCGGTCAGGACGAGGTCCGGGCCAAGGCTCAACGGTATTTCGACGACGGCGACTTCCGGTTCGCCGCCGAACTCTCGAAGCATGCGGTGTTCGCCGACCCGTCGGACAGCGACGCGAAAGAACTGCTCGCCCGCACGTACGAACAACTCGGGTTCGGTGCGGAGAACGCGACGTGGCGCAACTTCTACCTCACGGGTGCACTCGAACTGCGCGGCGGCATCGTCGCCCCGCCGCTCAGCGACCTCGGCGCGGACATGCTGAGCGCACTCACGATCGAGCAGATCTTCGACTCCGTCGCCCTCCGCATCAACGGCCCACGTGCCTGGGACAAGTCCCTCGTCGCGGAGTGGCACTTCACCGAACCCGAAGCGCACTACCGGACGACGCTGTCCAACGGTGCGCTCATCCAGACGGTCGCGCCGAGGACCACGACGCAACCGGACGTCTCACTGACCCTGACGAAGATGCAGTTGCTCGGACTGTTCGCCGGCAAGGGACTGGAGGGCATCGAGGTGACGGGTGACCCGTCGAAGCTCCTTGTCCTCACGGAACTCCTCGACGCACCCGACAGCGCGTTCCCGATCGTCACGCCGTAGGCGCTTCGCGCCCGTGCGCCTTTTTGGTAGCTGGGACAACCAGAAAGGCGCACGGGCGGCGAAGCCGCCTACCCGTCTGTGATGAGCGCCCACAGGCCCCGGGGCCCGCCGATCTGTGGCGAAGACCTGGTCGAGCACGCGTGCGAACTCCCGCATCTCGGTGTCGGTTGCCGGTCCGGTCATCAGCGCATCCCCAATCCCCGCGCGATGACACCGCGCAGAATCTCACTCGTACCGCCTCGCAGGGTGAACCCGGGGCGCTGCATCACGCCGGCACGGACCAGTTCGGCGAACCGTTCGCTGCCTGCCTCCGGTTCGCCGGGCAGTTCCTCGACGAGGTCCGCGATATCACCTTCGGCCTTCGTGCCGAGGACCTTCACCACGGAAGCACCGAGTTCGGCGTCGTCACCACGCCCCAGTGCCTCCGACACCGCACGGGACATGTGATGGAGTCCGAAGGTCCGGGCGACGAGCGCTCCGATGCGGGCATCGGCCGGTTGCCGTCCCTCCCCGATTTCCTCGGCCATCGCGGCGAGGATCGGGAACGTGGACATGAACCGTTCCGGGCCACTGCGTTCGAACCCGAGTTCGGACGTGACCTGCTTCCAGCCTTCGCCGATGCGGCCGAGCACCAACTCGTCCGGCACGAACACGTCGTCGAGGATCACCTCGTTGAAATGGTGGTCGCCCGACATCGACAGGAGGTGGGCGCCGGACGTCCACAATTTGGTCCCGGTGATCCGCCAGCCGCCGTCGGCCCGGACCGCTTTCGTGCGGACGCTCGCGAGGTCGGAGCCCGATTCCGGTTTCGCTCATTCCGATCGCCCAGCTGATCTCGCCGCCCGCGATTCCGGGGAGGAACCGCTGCTTTTGTTCCTCGGTGCCGTAGGTGAGCAGCGACGGTGCGGCCTGCCGGTCCGCGACCCACGGTGCGGCGACGGGCGCGCCGACGGCCGGCAGTTCTTCGGTGACGACGAACCGCTCCATCAACGTGCGGCCCTGCCCTCCGTACTCCGCCGGGATCGTCATGCCCAGCCAGCCGCGGGCTGCGAGGGCCTCCGTGAAGTCCGGATTCCACCGGGTGAGCCACGTGTCCACACCGGGTGTGAACACGCCGGCGTCGATCTGCTCGCGCAGGAACGTTCGCACCTCGGCCCGCAACGCGTCGAGTTCATGATCGGGTGGGCCCGCGGCCGGCACCACTTGTGTGTGCATGCTGTCTACTTCCGTCGACGAGTGTGTCGAATGCTTCCGCAGGCTCACGCCTGCAACGCGGCTTCGGCCAATTTTCTCAGGTCCCCGCGGAGTGACGGACTCCGAATCGGGTGCACGATCGCGATGACGAGGTAGTCCGAACACCATCACGACAGCGTGGCGTTCCCGTTCGGTAAAACACGTTCACCCACACAAAACAACGCATTCTCGCTAAAATCGTCGCACCGGCCCACTGCGTCGGGGATTGGCGTTTGTCGAAGATCGTTTCTCGGTGCAGCGAGAATTGGGGGTCGGCGTGACGGCAGCACCTCTCGGCGAATTTCATCTGAGCACTCGAATACCTACGAGTGCAGGGGGTCGGACGGTTACCCGGACCCGCTTGCACACCATGCTCACCGAAGCGCTCACCGACGACGCCCATCCATGCCCGGTGGCGCTCGTCTGCGCACCGGCCGGGTCGGGAAAGACGCGGGCCGTGGCCGACTGGGCGCGGGAACTGCTCGCCGCGGGCGACGCTCCGACCATTGCGTGGCTCACGATCGAGGAGCGGCACAACGACCTCGACGTCGTCCACCGGGCGATCCTTCGCTCACTCACCGACACCGGGAATCCTCGTGTGCAGAAGGCATGCGCCGGGCTCGATTCCGAGGCACCGGACCTCGGCGCGCAGTTGTCGGCCGCGTTGCACGAACTCGGCGAGAACATCTGGATGGTCATCGACGACGCCCACCTCCTTCGCGACACCGACGTACTCACCGACCTCGAGTCGTTCATGCGCTGGCAACCTCCGATGCTGCGAACGGTCATCATCGGGCGGTTCGAGCCGCCGCTGGCATTGCAGCGACTTCGCCTGGACGGCAAGCTGTTCACGCTCACGGCCAAGAATCTCGCCTTCACGTCCGACGAGGCGGCCGAGATGCTCGACGAGCACGACGTCGTGCTGAGCGCGGACGATCTCGACGCGCTGATGGATCGCACGGAGGGCTGGGCTGCCGGAATTCGTTTGGCGGGAATGTCTTTGGAAGGACATCCGGATCCGAGCCGGTTGATCGCCGAGTTCACGGGCGACCGCCGGGCCGTTGCCGACTATCTCATCGAGGAGGTCCTCGCCGGCCAGACCGACGAGATGCGCGAGTTCCTCCTGCGCACGTCCGTCCCGGCCTCGTTCACCGTCGAACTCGCAGAGAAGCTCACCGGCTGCACGGATGCGCACGGCAACATCGACTGGCTCGAGCACCACAATTTTCTGATCAGCCGAATCACGGACAGCCCCACCCACTATCGCTACCACCCGCTGCTGCGGAGTTATCTGCGGGCGGAGATCAGCCGGATCGGGCACGTCGAAGTCGAGCATCTCGAATTGACGGCCGCCCACTGGCACGACGAATTCGGGGACGCGCTGCTCGCACTCGAACACGCGGTGAACTCCGGTGATCACGACGAGATCGTGGCGCTGCTCGCCCGGACTTCGCTGGCCCTGATCGTCGGAGGTCATGGAGAGGCCGTCGACCGGCTCCTCACCCGGGCCCCCCGATCTTCGCAGGACCACCCGTCGGCGCGACTCATCCGCGCCGCCGCGGCGCTCGCATCGGGCAACATCCCGGTGGCCACGTCCACCCTCGAGCTTCTCGACCGCAGGCGGTCGGGGTTGCTGGTGGACGGTGCCGCCGAGTCCCGGTTACACCTGCTGCTCCGCGAATCGCTCCGAGTGCAGACAGCGATCGGCACCGGCGACATCGAGACCGCCCTGAACCGGCTGCGCAATGTCGGTGTCGGATCGAGCGGCGATCCCGACCTCGACGCGTTCGTCCTGCTCCAGGAAGGGCGCGCGCTGCTGTTCCTCGGGCGGAACGACGAGTCGGAGGTCGTGCTCGGGAAGTCACTGGCCCACGCTCGACTCGGCGATGCGCCGCTGGGCGTCATGTACTGCCTGGGAACTCTCGGCGGCGTCGCGATGTCGCGGGGAGACGTGGTGCGGGCGTCCGCACTGGCCGACGAGGCACTGGCGATCGGCCGGACCCATTCCGCAACGGGCGATCCGACATTCCAGCTGGCGAAGCTCATCGACTCCTGGTGCCGCTACATTCGGATGGACCCCGATGCCGCACGTCTCGCCGCCGAGTCCGCCGAGGCGCTGCGTCGCGCAAATACCGAAACGGCGGGTTTCGCCGACGGCGCCGCCACCCTGTTCGGTCTCGACGAGACCGGAAACCGGCACAGTTCGGTGACGACGCTGCACGCGGAGAGCCCCGTGTCGTCCTCGTTGCCGGTTCCGCCCGGCATCCGGGCGGTGTTGCTGCCTGCCATCCAGTACGCCTATCTGTTCGCCGGCGAGACGGGGTGGGCGCACGAGCTGGCGTCCGAGACGCATGCCCTTCTCGGACCCACCGGCGACACAGCCGTCGTCGAGGCGATCGTCCATCTGCACCTCCATCGCCTCGACCTGGCACGTAAGACACTCCAACCCGTCCTGGACGGTGAACTGGAGTGCGCGGCGGGAACCAACCTGATCGCGGCATGGCTCGTCGACGCGTCGATCGCGCTTGCCCGCAAACATGATTCACGAGCCCACAGCGCGCTCACCGAGGCGTTGCGTCTCGCCGAACCGCAGTCGGCGTTGCGCCCGTTCCACGACTGCGGACCGCAGATCCGGGAACTACTCGTGCGGAGCACCGGCCGGTTCGGTGTCCTCGAACCCTTCGCGGAGAGGCTCCGAGCGTCGTTCCCGCGGTCGGAAAGTGCTGCGTCCGACATGTTGACTCCCCGCGAACTGGAACTCCTCGTGGAACTTCCGTCGTGGCGGACCGCCGAGCAGATCGCCGCAGATCTGTGCGTGTCGGTGAACACCGTGAAGACCCACCTGCGCGGGATCTACCGCAAACTCGGCGTCACCTCCCGCCGCGACGCCATCGCCGCCGCGCAACACAACGGCTTGCTCTGAGCCGGTTCACCACTTGCGGGTGAGGCGCGTTGCCGTTTCGTCGGTCACCCTGAAATCTACGGCTGACCGAGTTCTGGAACGACGATGCGAATGAAGGAGCCCGCCGTGGTGCGTCCTGAATCGAACTGGCCCGGCAAGGTCAGGTACGCCTTCCTGATCAGCGGCGCCCTGTCCGATCGGGTGCTGGCCGCGTTCCCCGAGTTGGACGTCTCGGACGTCACGACCGGTGACACCACGCTCTACGGCCCGGTCGACAGCCCGACAGATCTCCGGGGCATGCTGGCACGCTTCGACGCGCTGGGACTGACCGTCATCGAGATGCGGCGGCTACCGGACTGACCCGGCGTCGGGGTTCAATGGATGGAGGGCCCAGGGAGGCGGTGAAGCCGATGTGAGCGGCGAGTTCGAACCGGGCACGGTGTTTGCCGGCTACGTGATCGAACGGGTTCTGGGACGAGGCGGCATGGGTACCGTCTACCTCGCCCAGCATCCCAACCTGCCGCGCAAGATCGCCCTCAAACTGCTCGACACGTCGTGGACGAACGACGACTACGTCCGGTCACGTTTCGAATCGGAAGCAGACCACGCCGCGCATCTCGATCATCCCAACATCGTCACCGTCCACGACCGCGGCCGCGAAGGCGGCAGGTTGTGGATCGCGATGCAGTACGTTCCCGGCAGCGACGCCAGGAAAGCGCTCGGCTCCGGCGCCCTGGACGTCGAACGCGCCGTGCACATCGTCAGCGAGACAGGGAAGGCACTCGACCACGCCCACGAGGCCGGGATTCTGCACCGCGACGTGAAGCCGGCGAACATCCTGCTCGCGCCGGGCGACCCCGAACGGGTCCTGCTCACCGATTTCGGCACCGCCAAGGCCCTGGACGAAACACATCAGCTGACCCGCACCGGGATGTTGGTGGCGACCCTGCACTACGCCGCGCCCGAGCAGATCGAGGGCGAGAAACTCGACCATCGCGTCGACATCTACGCGTTGGGCTGCACCTTCTTCCACCTGCTCACCAACGAACCGCCGTACCCCGGCAACACCGCGTCCTCGGTGATGCACGGCCATCTGAACGGACCGATTCCCCAGCCGAGCGTGGTGCGCCCCGGGCTGCCCACCGGTGTCGATGCGGTCGTCGCGCGCGCCATGGCCAAGAACCGCGAAGATCGCTACTCGACCTGTCGTGAGTTCAGCGACGCCGTCCGCGCGATCGAGTGGACCGGGCCCGGCCACGTGACCCGGCCTGCTGCCCTGGCCGACCCCGCCTCGACCACCCGCGCGAGCGGCCCGGACGTGACCCGTCCCGACACGGTGCCGGGTGCGGCGCCCACGAAACCGACAACGGTCGGGGGGCGGCGGACGCGCCGGGTGCTCGCCGCGCTGCTGGCCGGCGTCCTCGTCCTCGTCGTCGCGGCCGTCGCCTATGTCGCCTGGCCGGGAGAGGAGTCGACGAGCGCACAGGTCGAGCTCCCGCTGACCGGTCTACAGGGTCCGGCCGGGCTCACGGTCTCGGGCACCGGAGACCTGTACATCGCCGACAGCGCGGCCAAACAGGTCCTGAAAGTGAGCGCCGGGACGTACGAGCAGACAGTTCTTCCCTTCACGGGACTCGAGGTTCCGCAGGGAGTCGCGGTCAGTGCGTCCGGCGACGTGTACGTCTCCGATCTGGTGACCAACACGGTGACGATGCTGCACGGCAGCACCCAGGTGCCGCTGCCGTTCGCCGGTCTCGACCAGCCGTTCGGAATTGCACTCGGGCCGGACGCCACGCTGTATGTCGCCGATACCCTGAACAATCGGGTGATGTCGCTGCACGACGTCACCGCGGCTCCCGTCGCGGTGCCGCTGACGGTAATCGGCCCGTTCGCCGTCGCCGTCAGTGAACACGGGGATCTCTACGTCGGCACGCCCAACAAGGTTCTCGCGTGGAACGCCGCCACCCA
This sequence comes from Rhodococcus sp. P3_B8, assembly GCF_056402775.1. Taxonomy (NCBI): domain Bacteria; kingdom Bacillati; phylum Actinomycetota; class Actinomycetes; order Mycobacteriales; family Nocardiaceae; genus Rhodococcus; species Rhodococcus sp. P3_B8. The sequence continues at coordinate 4,058 of NZ_JBFUGT010000031.1, read as the reverse complement.
TGCCCAGAGCTATCTGCCGTTCACCGACCTCCAGAGCGTCGGTGGTGTCGCGGTCGACGACGAGGGAACCGTGTACGCCATCGATCAGAACCACAATCGCGTTCTGCGGCTGGCCGCTGGTTCGGACGAGCAGGAGGTTCTCCCGTTCTCCGGGCTGGACCAGCCGGAGGGGATCGCCGTGTCGAGCCGAGGCGACGTGTACGTCGCGGACACCGACAACAGCAGAGTGGTCATGCTGCCCGCCGGAAGCTGACCGCTCGCCCTCAGGCCTGGCGCGCCAGATCGAAGCCGAAGGATTCCGCGACGGCCTCGTCCACCCGGCCGTGGTGATTGGCGAGCAGTTCTTCACGCTCGTTCGCGGAGAGTCCACCCCAGATGCCGTACGGCTCACCGACACTGAGCGCATGCTCCCGGCACTGCACCAGCACGGGGCATCCGCGGCAGATCATCTTGGCGCGGAAGTCCCGCATCTCGCGAGCCCGGCCACGTTCGCGGTCGGGGTGGAAGAACGTGGACGACTCATAGCCGCGGCACGCGGCGTCCCTCTGCCAGTCCCACACCTCGGCGACCGGAATGGGAAGACTCAACCGATTGGACATTGCACTCCTCCAGATACTCGTGAGCCGTTGTGTGCGAGCCCGAGAACTCGTTCCCGGGCCAGATCGGCGGCGCCGACGATGCCGACGTTCGCGCCGAGTTCAGCCAGTCGCACCTCGGCGACCGGTCGGTGTGCGCGTCCGGTGAGACGGTTCTCGAACGCGGCGGCGGCGGGACCGCGCAGCAGTTCGCCCGCCTCGCACACTCCCCCGCCGATGATGAACAGGTCGGGGTCGAAGAACGCCGCGATGTCCGCCATGCCGTGCCCCAGCCAGGAACCGATCACCCGGAAACACTCGAGCGCGGCGGCGTCACCCTCCTGCGCGGCCGCGGTGATGTGCAGGCCCGTGATGGCGTCCGCCCGTCCGCCGGCGCGGGTCAGGAGGTCGGCGGCGAAACCGGGCGAGACGTTCGCCAGATCCTGCGCTTCGCGGACGAGCGCCCGCCCACTGGCGTAACGCTCCCAGCAGCCGTGGTTGCCGCAACCGCATCGGCGACCGTGCGGTTCGACGTTGAGATGCCCGAATTCCGCGGCCACACCGAACTTGCCGCGATGGAGCACGCCGTCGACGACGATGCCGCCGCCGATCCCGGTTCCGACCGTGAGCACGACGACGGTCTGCCCCGTCCGCCCGGCCCCGAAGCGCGCCTCGCCCCATGCCGCGGCGTTGGCGTCGTTCTCGACCACCGTCGGCAGTCCGCACGCCGCTTCGACCACCTCACCGAGAGGCTCGTTGCGCCAGGCCAGATTCGGGGCGAAGAGCACGGTGCTCAGGTCCGCGGCGACGAAGCCGGCCGCGCCGATGCCGACCGCCTGCACCGGGTGGGTGTCCGCCAGTTCGCGGACGAGTTCGGCGATGACGTTCTCGACACGGCGCGCATCGTGGGACGGGGTGTCACGACGCACCATCCGGTGGATGACTCCTTCGGTGTCGACCACGCCGGCTGCGATCTTCGTGCCACCCACGTCGATGCCAATTGTCAGAGCCATGTCTCGTGTCCTCTTCAAATCTGCGAGTGAGGGGTGTCACGCTGACAGTAGAGGACCTTTGGATTTTCATCAATACACACTTCCGTCTTTTCGAGAACAAAGCCTGCTCGCCTCCAAGTGGACAAGCACTGTGATCTAGGCCATAGTTCTTCCTCGTCGGTACCTGCCGACACACCCCTAACACTCGGATCGTCCGGCACGTTCCTGCCGGTGGAGGGATTCATTTCTCATGGCAACAATCACGTACGACCGCGCGACCAGGCTCTTTCCCGGCTCGGACGTCCCCGCGGTCGATCAACTCGACCTGCACATCGAGGACGGCGAGTTCCTCGTCCTCGTCGGYCCGTCCGGCTGCGGCAAATCCACCTCGCTGMGRATGCTCGCCGGACTCGAGGACGTCGACGGCGGGCAGATCCTGATCGGCGGCCGCGACGTCACGCATTCCGAACCCAAGGACCGCGACATCGCGATGGTCTTCCAGAAYTACGCSCTGTAYCCSCACATGACCGTCGCSGAGAACATGGGCTTCGCCCTCAAACTCGCGGGTACCGACAAGTCCGAAATCCGCAGGCGCGTSGGGGAAGCCGCCGACATGCTCGACCTCSGYGMCTACCTGGACCGCAAACCCAAGGCCCTCTCCGGCGGCCAGCGACAGCGGGTGGCGATGGGCCGCGCCATCGTCCGGCAACCCCAGGTGTTCCTSATGGACGAGCCGCTGTCGAACCTCGACGCGAAACTCCGGGTGCAGACCCGCACCCARATCGCCCAGCTCCAGCGCCGMCTCGGCACCACCACCGTCTACGTCACCCACGACCAGGTCGAGGCCATGACGATGGGCGACCGGGTCGCCGTCCTCAAGGGCGGCGTRCTGCAGCAGTGCGCGTCCCCYCGCGAGCTCTACCGCCGGCCCGCGAACGTCTTCGTCGCSGGATTCATGGGGTCACCGTCGATGAACCTGTTCACGCTGCCGGTAACGGACGGCGGAATCCGCCTCGGCGAGCAGGTGATTCCGGTGCCGCGGGACACCCTGTCGTCCGCCGGCTCCGAGGTGGTGTTCGGGATCCGGCCCGAGCACGTCGAACTCGCCAACGCCGGCCTCGAACTCGAGATCGACGTCGTCGAGGAACTCGGCTCCGAAGCGTTCATCTTCGGACGCACCCAGGTGGGCGGACGGCACGAACCAATCGTGGCCAGGGTCGACTGGCGAAACCCACCGGAGAAAGGCCAGACCGTGCACGTCCGCATCGACCCGACGCACGCCCACCTCTTCGCCAACACCCCCGGCGGCGCACGGCTACCGCAATAGCAGCCACGGCTGCTGAGGGCTTCGTGCCTCGCGGCATGGACTGCCAGCATCAGATTCGCACCGACGTGCTCGGACAACCGGGCGATCTCGCCGTCGGGCCGCCACCGCCGCCCGCCCCTCATCAGGCCCGAGACGGAACCGAACCGGGAACACCCGTCACCGGCCCACCCCCTCCCGAACCAGCAGAGAAGCCTCCCGACATGACCACCACCACCTCCACCGCCCGATGCGACATCGCCGTCGTCGGGGAATCCCTCATCGACATCACGATCGGTGGCGACTGCACCCGCGAACGGGTCGGCGGTAGTCCCGCTCTCCTCGCGCGGAGCCTTCGCCGGCTCGGTATCGCCACCACCCTGTTGACCACGTTCGGCGCCGACCGCCACGGCCGCACCCTCCACGACGAGCTCACCCGCTGCGGCGTCCGAGTGGTTCAGGCAGGTCATCCCGCCGCCCGCACCTCCACAGTCACCGCCCACCCCGACCGACCCGACACCGAAACCGTGGTTCTCAGCTGGGATCTCGTCCACACCGACGTCCCGTCGTGTGATCACCTGCACGTCGGCTCCATCGCCGTCGTCCGAGCACCCGGCGCCGATGACGTGGCACGACTCGTCTCCCGCCGGCACCCGGACACGACCATCAGCTACGACGTCAATGTCAGGCCCTCAGCGATGGGCCCCCGGCACATCTCGATCGCACGAATCGACGAGATGATCTCCCGCAGCGATATCGTCAAGCTGAGCGACGCGGACCTGGAATGGGTGCGGCCGGGCGAGCGCCACGGTGACGCGATGCGGTGGTTGATGTCTCGGGGCCCGGCGATCGTGGTCGTCACCCACGGCGCGGCCGGAGCCACGGGCTACACCAGGAGCGGGTCGGTGCGTGTGCGTGGCCATCGCGTCGACATCGGCGACCCGGCCGGGGTGGGTGACGCATTCATGGCCGGACTTCTGCACGCCATGACCGGGCGTGGTCTGCTTGGCCGCAACACTAGTCGGCCACTGCGGGCGATCGACCTCGACGACCTCCGAGGCATCCTGCACCACGCGAACCTCTGCGCCGCACAGGCCATCACCCCCGCCGGGATAGAGCCTCCCCACATCGACGATCTCGCGGTGGCGAGTTGATATGCATCGATTGCTTCGCCGACTTCTCCGATGC
>NZ_JBFUGT010000030.1:0-55286 GCF_056402775.1 Rhodococcus sp. P3_B8 | reverse complement strand
GGCGGCGGCCGAGCAGCGTCAGTAGTCGTTTCCCGTCGTCAACTCGAGGTCGGTCATGGTCTTGAACCGCGGCGTGCCGTCGCGGTCGTTGCGTGCCTGTTCCATCACGAGGCGGGCGGTCCGTCCGTTCAGGTGGAGCGTCGCGACCTGATCGCCGAAGAACGGTCCGGCGACCTTCGACCAGTGGATGGGTACGGGTGGCACTCGCGACACCCGGCCGAGGATGAAACGCACGGTCCGCTCGGTGGCGCGCCGCCACGAGATCCGGAATGCCACTTTCATGGCGGCCGGAACGTAGTTGTGCAGGGGAGAGCACGTCAGCTGATACACCAGTGACTGCAGCTTCTCGGCGTAGTGCGCCTGCGCGACGTAGGCGTGGTGGACGTCCCCGGACAGCACCGAGATGGTGGACGGCGCCCGCCCGGCCGGCCCGGCCTTGCGGCCCGCGCCGACCTCGGCGAAGAGGCGGGCCAACCGGTCGAACGAGTCACGGAACGCCGCCCAGTGCTCGAGGTCCGCCCCCCGCCGGATCTTCTCCGCCACGGCCGCCACCCGCGGGCCGCGGGACCCGGCGGCGAGCCGTTCGTCCCAGGACTCCAGGTCGTGAAGGGCGCGGGGCAGCAACCACGGCAGAGACGTCCCGACGAGCAGGTGGTCGTAGTCGCCCTCGGTCTGACGTTCGATCCAGGAGAATTCGGGGTCGGACACCATCTCGCGGCGACCGCCGGAGAGGACACGCCCGCACCGCGAGTCGATGACGAGCAGCCGCGCGACCCCGAGGTCCCGGCGATACGACCATTGCGTGCCCTTGGCCCCGTCCGCTTCYTCGTCGGCGGCAGACGCGAATTCGCGGAGCATCGGCTCGACGTCGCCACCGTGCTTCCGAACCCGTTGATACAGTTCGTTTTCGGCTAGGTGGCTCGGCGCCAGGTTCCCGAGGTGCTGGTACACCCAGTACGAGGACAACGCGCCGACGATGCGCTCCTCCCACCACGACGTGGCCTCGAGTTCGTCGCGCCAGGATTCCGAAGTGTTCCAGTCGTCCCGGACGTCATGATCGTCGAAGATCATCGACGTCGGCACGGTGGACATCAGCCAGCGCACCTGAGGGTCCGTCCACGATTCGGCGTAGAGCCAGGTGTACTCCTCGAAATTGCGCACCTGCGGCCCCGGTGGCTCGTTCACGTCGTGGATCTCGGCGACCCGGGCCTCGGTCTCGGGGGAGAGTTCGTCGGCGTACACCTGATCCCCGAGCAGCAGCAGGGCGTCGGGCCACTGGTCCGGGGACTGTTCGGCCATCCGCACCGCATACGCGTCCAGGGCGTCGGCGCCGAGGTGCCGGTTGCCCTCCGTCGTGGACATCGTGGCGAACCGGCACGACCCGAACGTGAGAACCAGCGTGTCGTCGTCCTTCCGGAGCGTGCGGATCATCGACGGGACGGCACTCGGCAACGGCCACACCGGGCGGCCGTCGAGCGTCACCTCGTACGGGGTGGTCGACCCGGGCTCCAGACCCTCCACGACGACGAGCGCATAGTGGTGACCCGACACGTTCCACGTGCGTTCCTCGTGGCCGAGGACCCGGACGGTGCACGCCTCCGACGTCTCGACCCACACCGTCGCGTCGCACGTGCCGACATGTCTCAGCAGTGGCCCCAGAATCAGCTCCGCCATGACGTCACCCTGCCGGAATTCTCTTCGCGCGTGACGGATACATACGCTCAGCCTACGGATCCCCGAGCAAACCCGAGAAGGCTTCCGTCGCGAAAGAGTCGTGCGGTTCGCGGCGGCTCGTGGTGATTCGCCGGGAGGTGCCGTCAGCTGGTACCACTTTGGTATCATTGGTACATGGCCATGACATTGCGACTGACCGAGGAGCAGGAGCGCGCGCTCACGCTTCTCGCCGACGCTCAAGGTGTCAGCAAACAAGAGGCGACCGTCCGCGCGATCGTGGAGGCTGCTGCCCGACACACCCATGACGAGCGGGTTCGCGCGCTGTCCCGTCGCGGCCGCGACCGGTATGCCACTTTGCTGGACCGCCTCGCTCAGTGACGATCGACTACCTGACTCTCGAGGACTTGCTCGCGCTGGCTGAGGATCTCGGCGTTGCGTCCGTCCGGGACCTCGGACTGCTCGACTCGGCGGCTCATCGTCCGCAGGCGTCATTGCTCGGCGAGGAGGCGTACCCGTCGATTCACGACAAGGCTGCCGTTCTGCTCGAGTCCCTGACCAGGAACCATGCGCTAGTCGACGGGAACAAGGGGCTGTCCTGGCTGGCGGTTCACGTGTTCTATGGACTGAACGGTTACGACCTGGATGCTCCCGAAGATCCGGCGTACGACTTGGTCATCGCTGTCTCGAGCGGGGAGCGGGGGTACCGGGAGGTGTCGCGGCAGCTCGCCGATTGGGCGCGTCCCGTCTGAGTGTCGCTACATCCGAAGATGCTTGTCGGACAGTATGTGTCGGAGGGTTCGGCTAGCCTGTCGCGCATGGCTGAACCAGTGAAGGGCCCCGCGTCCTATTTCCCGTCGATCGAGGAGAAGTACGGTCGGCCGATCAGTGAATGGCAGACGCTCATCCGGTCGTCCGAGCTGACCAAGCACATGGAGTTGGTGAGCTGGCTGAAGTCCGAGCACGGCCTCGGTCACGGCCACGCCAACGCGCTGGTCGCGCACACCCTGAAGGAGGACGCCGCCGGCTGACGGTCTCGGTCCAGGTCGGCGCCGGAGGTCCTCGCCGCCCTGGCGCAGCTATATCCGGACCTCTCGCCGCGATGAATCCGGTATTCGGCCGCGGGCTATCATTCCGACGACGAATCTGGTGTCGAGGGTTCTGCTGTCGAAGGGAATCGAAGTGAGCACGAAAATCGAACAACTGGAGTTCCAGGCGGAGACCCGCCAGCTCCTGGACCTCATGATCCACTCGGTGTACTCCAACAAGGACTCGTTCCTGCGGGAGCTCATCTCCAACGCGTCGGATGCGCTGGACAAGTTGCGGCTCGAAGCCTTCCGCAACAAGGAGCTCCACGTCGACACGTCGGATCTGCACATCGAGATCGAGGTGGACGCGGAGCAGCGCACGCTGACCGTCCGCGACAACGGCATCGGCATGTCGCACGACGAGGTCGTCGACCTCATCGGCACGCTGGCCAAGTCCGGCACCGCAGACCTGCGCCGCAAGTTGAAGGAAGCGAAGGACGCCGCCGCCTCCGAGGAACTGATCGGACAGTTCGGCATCGGCTTCTACTCGACGTTCATGGTCGCCGACAAGGTGACGCTGCTGACGCGGAAGGCCGGCGAGAGCGAGGCCACGCGCTGGGAGTCGAGCGGCGAGGCCACCTACACGATCGAGGCGGTCGACGACGCCCCGCAAGGCAGTTCCGTCACCCTGCACCTCAAGCCCGAGGACGCCGAGGATCACCTGCACGACTACACGTCGGAACGGAAGATCAAGGAACTCGTCAAGCGCTACTCCGACTTCATCGCGTGGCCGATCCGGATGAACGTCGAGCACACGGTTCCCGCGGAGGGTGACGGCGAGGACGAGGTCACCACGACGTCCGAGACGATCAACTCGATGAAGGCGCTGTGGGCGCGCTCGAAGGACGACGTCTCCGAGGACGAGTACAAGGAGTTCTACAAGCACATCGCCCACGCCTGGGACGATCCGCTCGAGGTCATCCCGATGAAGGCGGAGGGCACGTTCGAGTTCCAGGCACTGCTGTTCATCCCGTCCCACGCCCCGTTCGACCTGTTCATGCGGGACGGGAAGACGGGTGTGCAGCTGTACGTCAAGCGCGTCTTCATCATGGACGACTGCGACCAGCTGATGCCGGAGTACCTCCGCTTCGTCAAGGGTGTGGTCGACGCTCAGGACCTGTCCCTCAACGTGTCTCGTGAGATCCTTCAGCAGGACCGCCAGATTCGTGCCATCCGGCGCAGGCTCACCAAGAAGGTCCTCACCACGATCAAGGACCTCAAGGCCGGGCGGCCCGACGACTACCGCACGTTCTGGGCGGAGTTCGGCCGCGCGGTCAAGGAAGGCCTGATGTCGGACACCGACAATCGGGATGTGCTGCTGGGAATCTCGTCGTTCGCGTCCACCCACAGCGAGGAGGAGCTGACCTCGCTCGAAGACTACGTGGCACGGATGAAGGACGGTCAGGAGCAGATCTTCTACGCGACCGGCGAATCCCGGCAACTGCTCGAGAGCTCACCGCACATGGAGGCCTTCCGCGCGAAGGGCTTCGAGGTGCTGCTGCTCACCGATCCCGTGGACGAGATGTGGGTCGGCGCCGTGCCGGAATTCGACGGCAAGTCGTTCCAGTCGATCGCCAAGGGCGAGGTCGATCTCGACACCGAGGAAGACAAGAAGGCGCACGAGTCGGAGCGGGAGGAGCAGGAGAAGGACTTCGCCGGCCTGCTCTCCTGGATGGCCGACGCCCTGAGCGAGCAGGTCAAGGAGGTGCGACTGTCGACGCGGCTGACCACGTCCCCGGCCTGCATCGTCGGCGATGCGTTCAGTATGTCGCCGGCACTGGAGCGGATGTACCGGGCATCCGGGCAGCCCGTCCCCGTCACGAAGCGCATCCTCGAGCTGAACCCGACCCACCCGCTCGTCACCGGGCTGCGGGAGGCGCACGGCGAACGCAACGAGGATCCGGCGCTGGGGGAGACCGCGGAGCTCCTCTACGGGATGRCGTTGCTGGCCGAAGGCGGCGAACTCGAGGATCCGGCCCGGTTCACCACCATGCTYGCCAACCGTCTCGCCAGGACGGTGTAGTTCACCTTGCTGGTATTGGTCACGGGGGGAACAGGGTTCGTCGGGGCGTGGAGCGCGAAGGCGGCGGTGGACGCCGGTCACCGGGTGCGCTTCCTCGTGCGGGATCCTGCTCGCCTCGTGACCAGTGCCGCGGCACTCGGACTCGACACGTCCGATCACGTGGTCGGTGACATCACGGACGCCGAGTCCGTGCGCCGCGCGCTCGACGGCTGCGACGCCGTCATCCACGCCGCGGCCGTGGTCGCGGTCGACCCGCGACGGGCGGAGGAGATGCTGCAGACCAACCTGGCAGGTGCGCAGAACGTGCTGGGAACCGCGGTCGAGCTGGGCCTCGATCCGATCGTCTACGTCTCGAGTATCGCCGCGCTGTTCCAGCCGGGGGCCCGGCTGCTCACTCCCGAACTGCCGGTGTGCGGGCCACCCGACGCGTACGGCCGGAGCAAGGCACGTGTGGAGCAGTACGCCCGCGACCTTCAGGCCGACGGCGCACCGATCGCGATCACCTATCCGGGCATGATCGTCGGCCCGCCGGCGGGGACCCAGTTCGGTGAGGCCGCCCAGGCGGTCGAGGCCGCCGTCCACCTGCGGGGTCTGCCCGGGCGGGGCGCCGCGTGGACGATGGTCGACGTCCGGGAGGTGGCGAGCGCGCACGCAGCGCTCCTCGAGCCGGGAGGCGGGGCCCGCCGGTACATGCTCGGTGGTCCCCGGATTCCGATCGCGGGGATCGCCGAGATGCTGGGCGTGATCACCGGCAAGTGGATGGGGGTGTTCCCGATTCCGGACGCCGCGTTGCGCCTGGTGGGCAGGCTGGTCGACGCCGTCGACCGGTTCGTCCCTATCGACACCCCGATCTCGGAGGCCGCGATGGAGTACTACACGCGGATGCCGGACACCGACGACCGGCCGAGCGAGAGCGAACTGGGTGTGAAGTACCGCGATTCGGCGGAAACCCTGGCCGACACCGTCGCGGGATTAGCGGAGGCGGGCCGGCTGTGAGCTTTACGCGTGCGGAGTTGGAGTCGTTCCGCGACGCGGAGGTTCCGGACCTCATCGGACCGGGCTGCCGTCTGCTGTTCGTCGGCATCAACCCGGGACTGTGGACGGCCGCGACCGGGGCGCATTTCGCACGCCCGGGCAACCGCTTCTATCCGGCCCTGCTGGCCGCCGGAATCATCGAGCGTCCGATCGATCCGACGGCCGGGATGTCGGACGCGGATCGCGATCACCTGATCGGGCGGGGCGTCGGCATCACCAACCTGGCCCCGCGGGCCACGGCGAAGGCGGACGAGTTGTCTGGTGAGGAACTGGCCGTCGGCGCCGAGCGCCTGCGCGCGGTGGTCCGCGACACCGCTCCCCGGGTGGTCGCCGTCGCCGGAATCACCGCCTATCGCACGGCTTTCGGGGAGCGTGCCGCGAAGAAGGGTAGGCAACCCCGCGATCTCGAGGGCGTGGAGTTGTGGCTGGTGCCCAATCCCAGCGGGCTCAACGCTCACGAAACAGTCGCCACGCTGGCCGCGTCGTACCGGGAGGCGGCGATCGAGGCGGGAATCGTCTCCGGTTGACCGGGCAGATCGCTAGGCTGCGGAGATGACCGTCGTCTACAACCTCTTCCTCGTCTGCCACCTGCTCGGCATGGCTGCCCTCGTCGGCGGTTATTTCGCGGTGCTCGGAGCGCCGCGGATCTCCGAGGTGATGGTGTGGGGTGCGCGGCTCCAGTTCGTGACGGGACTGATCCTGGTCGGGCTCGGGGAGGCAGTGCTGGACAAGGACTACAACCACGTCAAGATCGGCGTGAAGCTTCTGCTCTCACTGGTGGTGGTCGCGCTCGCCGAGATCGTCCGGGGCAAGCAGAAGAAGGGGCAGGAGAACCCGAACCTGGTCCACGTGACCGGTGGGCTCGGCATCGTCACCGTCTTGGTGGCCGCCCTCTGGACCTGATCTCGGGCGGGTATCACTTCTTCGGCGGGGCAAGGATTTTCATCGCCAGTCGCTGCGCGGAGTCGGGCATCCGGTCTTTCATCGACATCGCGAACTCGCCCGCCTTCGTGCGCACGGACGTGCCCCTGCCGAACCGCCGGTTGAAGGCGGATCCCTCGGTCGGCTGATCGAAGTGGAGGGGCGGGGCCCCGTCCGCGGCGCCGAGTGCGCGCCCGATCACCATCCGCTGAATCTCGCTGGTGCCCTCGAAGATGGTGTACAGCTTGGCGTCCCGGTACCACTTCTCGACGGGGTGGTCGCTGATGTATCCCCACCCGCCCATCGTCTGCAGTGCGCGTTCCGTGGTCTTCACCGCGACCTCCGACGCCGCGAGTTTCGCCATCGAGCCCTCGCCGTGGCGGAACTCCACGCCCGCCGCCGCCATCCACGACGCCCGCCACGTGAGCAGTCGCGCGGCGTCGATCTGGGTTGCGAGGTCGGCCAGCGGAAACGCGATGCCCTGGTTGTCGATGATCGGGCCGCCGAACGCCTCGCGGCGGTTCGCGTACTCGGTGGCGTATTCGAGCGCGGCGCGGGCGATGCCCAGCGCCTGAGCGGCGACCATGGGGCGTGTCTGCTCGAACGTGCCGAGGGTGGCCGACTTCCGCCGGGGCGCGCCGGTGGCCACCTCCTCCTGCACCTCACGGGCCTTCCGCATGCGGTTTTGCAGCTTGTCGTCGCCGCCGAGCAGATGGTCGGAGGGGACCCGCACCTGATGGAATTTCAGCTCCGCCGTGTGCGACGCGCGGCAGCCCAGCTTGTCGAGCTTGCGGACGAGTTCGATACCCGGGCTTCCTCCGGGGATCACGAAGAGCGCCTGCCCGCGATGGCCCAGATCCGGATCGACGGTCGCGTTCACGACGTGCACGTCGGCGATGCCCCCATTGCCGATCCACATCTTGTGGCCCTCGATCACCCACTCGTCGCCGTCGCGCGTCGCGGTGGTCCGCAGATTGCGGACGTCGCTGCCGCCCTCGGGTTCCGAGATACACAGTGCGGCGAGTTTCAGGTTGCCGGGCTCGCCGAAGCATTCCGGTGCCCACCGCAGCATCTGCTCCGGCGTGGCGGCCTGCCCGATCGACGACAGCGCCAGCGCGGGCATCACGACGGCCAGCCCGATTCCGGCGCAACCCCAGAACAACTCCTCCATGAACAGCGGGAGGGACAGCCCGGTCGGGTCGCCGATGAGGTCGCGGTAGAACAGCGGACTGTAGAAGCCCTCTTGCGCGGCCTTCTCGAGAACGTCCCAGGGGAACTCCTGCGCGCGGTCGTGCTCGGCCGCCACCGGCCGGATGACATTCTCCGCGAAGGCGTGCGTCCGCTCGACGAGGTCTTTCTGCGCCGGTGTGAGAGCGAGGCTGAAAGTCATGGCAGTCCCTCGGTTGCCGCGTTGGTGTGCAACAACGTAACACTCACGACTCGCCGCTACCGGAATTCACGATATCTTGAAGGGTGAGAGCACTATCCCATTATCTGGTCGACATTGCTAGCGTCGAAGACATGAACGGCGACGAGACGGTCTACACCCACGGTCACGACGAATCGGTGCTGCGTAACCATCGGTGGCGCACCGCCGAGAACTCCGCCGGTTATCTGCTCCCGCACCTGCGCGCAGGCATGACCTTGCTCGACGTCGGGTGTGGGCCGGGCACGATCACCGCCGACCTCGCCGGACTCGTCGCACCCGGAGTCGTCACCGCCGTCGAGATGAACGACGAGGCGCTGTCCCTCGCCCGGAACGAGTTCGCGAAGCGGGGAGTCCCGAACGTCTTGACCGTGGTGTCGGATGTCCACGCCCTCGACTTTCCCGACGACAGCTTCGACATCGTGCACGCGCATCAGGTCCTGCAACACGTCGGTGACCCGGTGCAGGCACTGCGCGAGATGAAGCGAGTGTGCAAGCCCGGTGGGATCGTCGCCGCCCGCGACGCGGACTACGGCACCTTCACGTGGTTTCCGGCGACACCGGAACTCGACGAATGGCTGACGCTCTACAAGAAGATCGCTCGGGCGAACGGTGGTGAACCGGACGCCGGTCGACGCCTGCGGGCCTGGGCACATGGGGCGGGTCTTGGCGACGTCGTGAACACCGCGAGCACGTGGTGTTTCTCCTCCGACGAGGACCGCGAATGGTGGGGAGGATCCTGGGCCGATCGCTCGGTGCAGTCGAACTACGCGGACCGGGCGCTCGAACTGGGGCTCGCCAGCGAGGCGGACCTGGAACGCATCGCGGCGGGCTGGCGTTCGTGGGTGCGGGAGGACGGCGGCTGGTTCGCGCTCCTGCACAGCGAGATCCTCTGCCGCGTGTAGCAGCGCGGGGGGAAAATCTCGCGACGAGTGCCCGAGGATGGAACACTCGCCCCATGACGACGTTACGGGTGGGTCGACTGTGGTTGGCGGGACTGATGGTGGCTCTGATCGGGCTAATGCTCGTACCCGGCGCCTCCGCGGCACCGGACCGAGCAGTCTTCTCCGGCGGCTCGGACCAGGTGATCACCGTCTACGCCCCGTCCGCGGGGGCAGTGGTCGCCGAACTGACCGCCTGGGAACGGAATGCGGACGGCACGTGGCAGGTGTTCGCGGGCCCCGTCCCCGCCGACGTCGGCGCGGAAGGAATCGGCGCGGCGAACGAATTCTCCACCCGCACGCCTGCCGGTGTCTTCCCGCTGTCGCAGGCATTCGGCCGGCAGCCCGCACCTGAGACGGCGATGCCGTACTTCCAGTCCGATCGACGTGACTGGTGGGATGCGAATCCGCTCTCGCCGACCTACAACACGCACGTCCGTCAGGACGCGAGCCCCGGTGGGAACAGCGAGAACCTCTACGCGGCTGGACCGCTGTACGACTACGCGGTCGCGATCGGCTACAACGCCGCCCGCATTCCCGGCCTGGGTTCGGCGATGTTCCTGCACGTCACGGACGGCACCACCACCGAAGGGTGCGTCGCCATCGACCGCGACACGCTGACCTCACTCCTCGGCCGGCTCGACCCCGCGAAGAATCCGGTCATCGAGATCGCCGTAGGCGCGTAGCGCCCGTGCGCCTTTCTGGTTGCTCCAGCTACCAAAAAGGCGCACGGGCGGCGGAGCCGCCTACAGGCCGGGACGCTTGCCGATGGTGAGGGTGGGGGTGGAGACACCGGCGAAGAAGTCCTCGCCCTTGTCGTCGACCACGATGAACGCGGGGAAGTCCTCGACCTCGATCTTCCAGACCGCTTCCATGCCGAGTTCTTCGTACTCGACGATCTCGACCTTCTTGATGCAGTCGAGGGCGAGACGCGCCGCGGGACCGCCGATGGACCCGAGGTAGAAGCCGCCGTACGACTTGCACGCGTCGGTGACCTGCTTGGAGCGGTTGCCCTTCGCGAGCATCACCATCGAGCCGCCCGCGGCCTGGAACTGCTCCACGTAGGAGTCCATGCGACCGGCGGTGGTGGGTCCGAAGGAACCGGACGCCATGCCGTCGGGGGTCTTGGCCGGACCGGCGTAGTACACCGGGTGGTCCTTGAGGTACTGCGGCATGTCCTCGCCGGCGTCGAGCCGTTCCTTGATCTTGGCGTGGGCGATGTCGCGTGCGACGACGAGCGGGCCGGTCAGTGACAGCCGTGTCTTCACCGGGTGCTTGGACAGCTCGGCGAGGATCTCCGGCATCGGCTTGGTGAGGTCGATCTTCACGGCGGCGCCCTTGCCGGTGCCGGAGACGCCGTCGGTCTCGGCGTCGAGTTGGGCGTCGGTGACCTCAGGGAGGAACCGGCCGGGGTTGAATTCGAGCTGCTCGAGGAAGACGCCCTCGGGGGTGATCTTCGCCTTGGCCTGGCGGTCCGCCGAGCAGGACACGGCGAGAGCGACGGGCAGTGACGCGCCGTGGCGGGGCAGGCGGATGACGCGGACGTCGTGGCAGAAGTACTTGCCGCCGAACTGTGCGCCGATGCCGATCTGACGGGTCAGCTCGAGCACCTTCTCCTCGAGTTCCAGGTCGCGGAAGCCGCGGCCCGTGATCGCTCCCTCGTTGGGGAGTTCGTCGAGGTAGTGCGCGGACGCGTACTTGGCCGTCTTGAGCGCGAACTCCGCGGACGTGCCGCCGACGACGATCGCGAGGTGGTACGGCGGGCAGGCTGCGGTGCCGAGGGCGCGGATCTTCTCCTCGAGGAACCGCATCATGCCGTCCGGGTTCAGGATCGCCTTGGTCTCCTGGAACAGGTAGGACTTGTTGGCGCTGCCGCCGCCCTTGGCCATGTACAGGAACTTGTAGGCGTTCTCGTGGCCGGTCGCTGTGTCGGCGTAGAGCTCGATCTGGGCGGGGAGGTTGCTTCCGGTGTTCTTCTCGTCCCACATCGTGATCGGCGCGTTCTGCGAGTACCGCAGGTTGAGCCGGGTGTAGGCATCGTAGACGCCCCGGGCGATGGCCTTCTCGTCGTCGCCGGGGGTGAGGACGTGCTGGCCGCGCTTGCCCATGACGATCGCGGTGCCGGTGTCCTGGCACATCGGCAGCACGCCGGCCGCGGAGATGTTGGCGTTCTTGAGCAGATCCAGTGCCACGAACTTGTCGTTGCCCGATGCCTCGGGGTCGTCGAGGATGCTCGCGAGCTGCGTCAGATGGTCGCTGCGCAGGTAGTGCGAGATGTCGTGGAGTGCGGTCTCGGTGAGCAGGCGCAGCGCCTCGGGCTCGACGGACAGGAAGGTGCGGCCGTCGGGTCCTTCGACGGTCGACACCCCCTCGGTGGTCAGCAGCCGATATTCGGTGGGGTCCTCACCGATGGGCAGCAAGTCCTCGTAGAGGAAGTCGGCCATTCTATCTCCTGGACAGCGGGTTGTGTGAAGTTCGTATCCAGGCTAGACGCGGGCTCCGGCGGCCCTGTGACGCGGGGGCATGCTTCGACCTGCGCAGTGGCGTGGCTCACAGAGGTTTCACAGACGAATCCGTACACTTGACTTGATGCGTGTTCACGAACCAGATCGGCCGGCCGAATGACCCTTGAAGTCCAGTACGCCGGAGCTATCGACGGCGAGACGTCCGGTGCACGCGCGAAGCGGCCCGTGCTGCATGCCTACCTCGACATCGCGATCGTGGTGGTCGTCCTCGTGGCCACGAATCTGATCGCACACTTCACCACCGCGTGGGCGAGCATCGCCACCGTTCCCATCGCCGCTGTCGTGCTGCTCGTGCTCACCCGCCGCCGCGGACTCGGCTGGGTCGAACTGGGGCTCTCGCCCCGGCACTGGCGAAAGGGTTCGTTGTACGCGCTGGCGGCGATGGGACTCGTGATCGGCGTCGTGGCGATCGGCGCGGCCCTGCCGATCACCCGCCCCTTCTTCATGGCCGACCGGTACGCCACCCTGTCCGGTGCGCTCGTCGCGTCGATGATCGTCATCCCGTTGCAGACCGTCATCCCCGAGGAGCTCGCGTTCCGCGGCGTGCTGCAGGGCACCCTCGGCCGGGTCTACGGCGCACGTGGCGTGTTCGCGGCCGGATCGCTGATGTTCGGTCTCTGGCACATCGCGTCGTCGCTGGGACTGACGTCGGGCAACAAGGGACTGTCCGGGTTCCTCGGAGGCGGGGTTGCCGGTCAGGTGCTGGGCATCCTGGGGGCGGTCGTCGCCACCGCAGCCGCGGGCGTCGTGTTCACCTGGCTCCGCCGCCGCAGCGGCAGTCTGATCGCGCCCATCGCGCTGCACTGGTCACTGAACGGTGCGGGCGCGCTCGCCGCCGCCATCGTGTGGCACACGACCATGGCCTGAGTCCGGACGTCAGCCGGCTTGCGGCGTGCCCAGCCATTCGAGCAGCTTCTCGTACACCGACTCGTGGTTGAGCATCGTGAAATGGTTCGCGGGCGCGAGGTGCATGCCGTGCTCGGCGCGGAAGCCGATCATCCGCGTCCTGTTCCGGCCGGACGCGCTCGGCACGAGCACCATGCCGTCACCGAGCAGGCGACCCAGCGGATGCCTCGGGCTGCGCGTGATGGTCGCGGAGACGAAGTAGTACGTCACGCCGTCGAGGAGTGGGACCTCGCTGCACGCCGCGGCGCGGAGTGCGTCCGGATCGCGATCGCGCCAGTCCTCGTCGACGAGTGAACCCTGGTTCAGATCCCGGATGCCGGCGCTCCTTCTGCGCAGGAGCCCGGAGATCGCACGCGTCTCCGGCAGTGCGGCCAGGCCGGCACTCGCATAGTGGACGGCCTGCTCCAACGGGGCGCCGAGGTGGGGTGAGCCGAGACTCACGACGTGCCGAACCCGGTCCACCCACGGCCGGTCGTCGAGGAAGGCGATCCGGCAGGCGCTGCGGGCCACGAGGCCTCCCATGGAATGCCCGACGAGTGCGATCGACTCGACCTCGACCGGCCAGTTCTCGGTGACCGCGTCCAGAAGTTCGGACAGGCTCCTGCCGTTGTCCGAGATGTGCCTGCCGGAGTTGTACCGGATCTGCAGCGCTGTGTACCCCAGGTCGGTTCCGAGCCGTTCACCGTAGGTGGGACGGCGGCCCAGCGCCCACGCGTCCTCGGTCTCGACGAGTCCGTGCAGGAAGACGACGATGCGGCCGCCGGCGTGCGGGAAGGCGTCGGCGAGCGCGGATCTGTCCGGCGCGAGCGCGACACCGTTCACCCGTATCGCCAGGGGTTCGGCGAGCGGCGATCCCTCGGCTTCCAGTACGTCACCGATCAGCCCCTGGATCGCGGCGATGGCCTGGGCTCCGCGGCGTGTCTGGGACGGGGCGAGGTTCTCCGACGACGGGAGGTCGAGGAACCGACCTGCGAGGGAGCCGCCGAGACGCGCGGTGTCGGCGACAAGTGCGTACACGGCGCCCGAGATCTCGTCGTGGAGCAGCTTGGCAGGAAGGGCGTGGGAGCCGACGCCGAGTCGGACGCCGGCGAAGACGCGATCCGAGATCGCGCGGTGGATGCTGCCGATGCCGGTGGCGGCGCCTCCGATTTCCTCGAGGGCCAGCCGGGCGAGTGCCCGTACCTCGGAGCGGCGTCTGATCTGCGCATCGGTCACGAAATTTGAGTGTACGCATGTGCACTGAGATGTGCGCGTGTTACGGAAGTGCCGAGAATATGCAGTGCAGTCGATTATTTCGAGAATAAATCAACCGTGAAGCGGAAAAGTTGATCTTCGACGCTCCGCTCAATTGGTCGCCCGACCAATTTCGGGAAAAATGCTGGTGACGCGGATAATGAACATGTTCACGTAGGGAATTAGCCGTCGTTATAGATACGTGATTGAATCGATCGAAGAGCGCCGACAACGCCGTGACGGGGTCCGCGAGCCTGAAGCGTGCGAACCCCGTCTCGGGTGTTCAAGTCTTGTGCCAGCGGAAATGCTAGCCAATCGTGGCCGCGGCCGCGGTTGCGGCGTCTGCGCCACCGCCCAATGCGTCGGCGGAACCCGAGAAGAAGTCCAGGGCACCGGCGAGGTCGGAGAAGGCGGAGAAGAATTCGGACAGGAAGGCGAGATCCATGCTTTTAACTCCTTGCTCGGTTGTGGGCATTTATGTCGGCGCTGAGCGGGCGCCGGATTCATTCCTACCGTTATTGAAATGAGATCGCAATCCGAAGGTTTAACCGAAATGAAACGCGGGCTGAATTACCGGGTTCCGACCAGGTGAGAGGCCCGTGTCCGGATTCACATCCGACGCCTCGGATCCCACGATGTGGGAGCCGGGACACTGCCCGAATACCGCCGTCGAAGAGCGTCGGCGGGGCTATCCTCGTCCCACGACGTGTAGCGCCTTCCGGACATACCGACGTATAGGGGAATCCATCATGCGCAAGACAATCGTCACCGGTATCGCGGTCGCGGCCATCGCGCTGCTCGGCGCCGCCGGCTGTTCCGACGACTCGAACGAGGCCCCGATCGCGACCACGACGACCTCGTCGGCGTCCGAACGGGTGGAGGGCGCGATCAGCAGCGTGCAAGCCACGGCGTCGTCCGCCGTCAACACCGCGCGCGAGGCCACCCAGAACGCGATCAACTCGGCCATCGCGGCGGTCCCGATCGGATTCGAGTCGGGAACCGCCGAGCTCAACGCCGTCTCGGACGTGACGATCAAGGCGGTGGCCGCCGCGATGAAGGCCGGCGACAGCAAGATCGAGATCGAGGCGTACGCCACCAACTCGGACGAAGCGGCCGCCGAACTACTCGCCGATCAGCGCGCCCAGGCCGTCGCCAACGCGCTCGAAGCGCAGGGCGTCGACAAGGGCCGCATCTCGGTCGACGGAACGGCCAACCCGCCCGAAGGTGTCAACGTCGATCAGGCGAAGATCACCGTCGAGGACAGCTGACCGGCCCGGTCAGTGCAGGACCGCCCGGTGCTCGTTGCTGTACGGGATGTGCTCGGCGGTCCTGCCGTCGCGGAGTTTGAGCACCCACTCGGGATCGGACAGCAGTGCGCGGCCGACGGCCACGAGATCGAACTCGCCGTTCTCGTACTGCGCGAGCAGGCGGTCGATACCGGCGGTGTTCGACGCGCCGTCCGAGGTGAAGGCCGTCGTGAACACGTCGTCGAGACCCACCGAACCGACCGTGATGGTGGGTAGTCCGGTCAGCCGTTTGGTCCAACCCGCCAGACCGAGTTTCCCGTCGTCGCCGGCCAGCTCGGGGAAGGCGGGTTCCCAGTGCCTGCGGGTGGAGGGGTGCAGCACGTCGACGCCGGCGTCGACGAGGGGTGCGAGCACGGCCGCGAGWTCGTCGGGGGACTGCGCGATCCGCGAGTCGTAGTGGTTCGACTTCCACTGGCTGAACCGGTAGACCATCGCGAAGTCCTCGCCGACGGCCTCGCGGATCGCTGCAACCACCTCGACGGGGAATCGGGTGCGGGCCTCGAGGGATCCGCCGTAGCCGTCGGAGCGGACGTTCGTCCGATCCCACAGGAACTGGTCGAGGAGGTAGCCGTGCGCCCCGTGCAGTTCGATGCCGTCGAAGCCCACGTCGCGCGCGTTGACGGCGGCCGCCACCCAGGCCTCGCGCAGCGCGTCGAGATCGGACGCGGTGAATTCGCGTCCCAGGCGGGTCCCGTCCAGGGCGAGTCCGGACGGGCTGGCGGTGATCACGTCCGGATTCATGCGGGGCTGCGGGCCGCGTTCGACGCCCAGATGCCACAGCTGCGGGATGATCTGCCCGCCCTCGTCGTGGACCGCGTCCACCACCGATTTCCAGCCCGCAAGGCTGTCCCGCCCGTAGAGGACCGGCACCCGGGTGTGCGATCCGGCGGCCGGGTCGGGAATGTACGTGCCCTCTGTGATGACGAGTCCGACCCCGCCCGCCGCGCGTCGGCGGTAGTACGCCGCCACATCGTCCCCGGGAACGCCGCCGGGGGAGAAAGCCCTGGTCATGGGTGCCATCGCGAAGCGGTTCCGTAGCCGGAGGGATTTGACGGCGAACGACTCGAAGAGCCCGTCCACGGGTAGCGGTGTTTCGGTCATGCCTGTCTGCAACTGATCTTGGTTACGCACTATTCCTGCATACGGCCTGCTGTGTAGTTGTAATCTGAAGTCACAGTCGACACTCGCTGCCGGCGCGTGGGCTCTCGCCCACGCCCGGTCTGACGGGAGGGTGCACTGATGGGCACGAACGACGGAAAACCTGCCGATCTGGTGCTGTTCGGTGACGTGGTCACCATGAACGACGCCGCGCCACGCGCTCGGGCAGTCGCGGTGCGCGACGGGCGGATCGCCGCCGTCGGCAACGATTCCGCGGTGTTCCCGCTGATCGGACCGGCAACGATCACGGTCGACCTGCACCGCGCATGCATACTCCCGGGCTTCATCGAGGCGCACGGCCACCCGCTGAACTCCGCGGTGTTGCTCGGCGAACCGGTGGTGGACATCAGGCCGGTGACCATCGCCGATGCGGGGGAGGTGGTCGACGCCGTGCGCCGCGCCGTCGACGAACACCCCGACGGCGCCGTCCTCAACGGCTGGGATCCCCTGCTCCAGAAGGGACTGCCCGAACCGACCCGTGAATGGCTCAATTCGATCGCTCCCGACACGTCCCTGGTGATCCTGCACAACACCGGCCACGTGGCCTACTTCAACGACGTCGCCGCGCGGGATTCCGGATTGACCAAGGACACGCCGGACCCCGAGGGCGGTAGTTTCGGCCGCGACGAGTCGGGTGAACTGGACGGTTCGGCGTTCGAGGCGCCCGCGGTGATGGCGGTGGCCGCCACGATCCTCGCCGGCGCCAGCACCCGGCTCCCGGAGCTCCTCGCCGCGGAATGCGCGCGGATGAACGCGGCAGGGATCACCACCGCCAGTGAGATGGCGTTCGACCCACGCTTCCGTAGCGCCCTGACCGCGTTCGCGCGGTCCGGCGCTCTCACCACCCGGCTGCGGCTGTACGAGATGTCGAACCCGGAGCGCGCCACGGACGTGTCACCCGGAGTCGGAAACGACCTGCTGCGCCAGGTGGGCATCAAGATCTGGTCGGACGGCTCGCCGTGGGTGGGCAACGCCGCCACCAGCTTTCCGTACCTCGACACGGACGTCACCCGGTCGCTCGGCCTCGCCGGAACGCGTGGTGAGGCCAATTACACGACGGACGAGATTCTCGAGATCAGCAAGCCGTACTTCGAGAAAGGCTGGCAGATCTCCTGTCACGCCAACGGCGACGCCGCGGTCACCCTGGTACTCGACGCATGGGAGCGGATGCTGGCCGACTCCCCACGTGAAGATCACCGGCTCCGGCTCGAGCACGTCGGTGCGATGACCCCGGACCAGTTCCGCCGAGCGACCGAACTCGGCGTCACGTGCAGCATTTTCGTCGACCACCTCTACTACTGGGGCGACGTCCTCGTCGACGATCTGTTCGGTCCCGAGCGCGGAGCACGTTGGGCGGCTGCAGGTTCCGCGATCAAGGCGGGGCAGCGGATCTCGTTCCACAACGACGGCCCGGTCACCCCGACAAACCCGCTGCGCAACATCGCCGACGCCGTCACCCGCCGCACCCGGTCGGGACGTGTGCTCGCTCCCGAGGAACGGATCTCCGTCCCGGACGCCCTGCGGGCCGAGACGATCAACTCGGCGTGGCACCTCCGGAGTGAGGACGCCATCGGGGCGATCGTCCCCGGTATGCACGCCGATCTCGTCGTGTTGTCGGCCAATCCACTGCTGGTGGATCCCGACGACATCGCGGACCTCGAGGTGCTCGCCACGATCCTGGAGGGTCGGACGGTCTTCGGGAAGCTGGAGTGATCCGGGTGGCGCCCGGGTCGAGGGCTCTGCGGTCGATCGGGACGTCAGCCGGAAAGTGGATCCGGACTTCGGGTTACACCCGCAAATGGCTGGTTCTCGGCGTCGTGATCGGGATCGTCGCCGGGCTCGGAGCGGTCGTGTTCTACGTCGCGCTGAGGGAGGCGACGCAACTGCTGATCGTCGGCATCGGGGGCTACACCCCGCCCACTGCGGCGGGCGATGGTGGGGCGGTCGGCAGCCGGGAGTTCACGAGACCGTGGGCGATCCCGCTCGTGGTGTGCCTGGGTGGTCTGGTGTCGGGCATCATCGTGTTCACGCTGGCGCCGGAGGCCGAGGGGCACGGCACCGACGCGGCGATCGACGCCGTTCACCGGGACCCTCGGATGATCCGCGTCCGCGTCGTCCTCGTGAAGCTGGTCGCGTCCGCGATCACGATCGGGTCCGGCGGGTCCGGCGGTCGCGAGGGACCCACCGCGCAGATCTCGGCGGGTTTCGGATCGCTTCTCGCCCGCAGGCTGGACCTGTCCCCACGGGACGGTCGGATCGCCGTGGCGATCGGGATCGGCTCCGGCATCGGCGCGATCTTCGGGGCCCCGCTCGGCGGCGCGGTGTTGTGCTGCACGATTCCCTACAAGGAAGACTTCGATTTCGAGGTGCTCGTGCCGGCGCTGGTCACGTCGATCGTCAGCTACACCGTGTTCGGCAGCTTCCTCGGTTTCGGTCCACTGTTCGGGTATGCCGCTCAGGACTACGTCTTCGACAACCCGGTCCAGCTGGTGTGGTTCGCGCTCATCGGTGTGCTCGGCGGTCTGATCGGATTGCTGTACAGCGGGACGTTCTACACGGCCGTCGATCTCACCCACCGTCTGCCCGGCAGCCGGATCGTCAAACCGGCGGTCGGCGGGCTGCTCGTCGGGCTGATGGCGCTCGTGTTGCCGGAGGTGCTGGGCAGCGGTTACGGCTGGATCCAGCAGTCGATGGCCCGCGGCGACCTCACGGCCATCCCGTTGTGGGTGGTGCTGCTCCTGCCGTTCGCGAAGATCCTCGCGACGTCGCTGTCCATCGGCTCGGGGGGATCGGGCGGCATCTTCGGCCCGGGAATGGTGATCGGGGCGTTCACCGGCGCCGCGGTGTGGCGACTGCTGGAACCGATCGCCCCGGGCGTCCCCGACAATCCGGCGCCCTTCGTCATCGTCGGAATGATGGCCTGCTTCGGGAGCATCGCCCGCGCGCCGCTCGCGGTGATGCTGATGGTCGCGGAGATGACGGGAAGCGTCGGTGTGCTGGTGCCGGGGATGATCGCCGTCGGCCTCGCCTATCTCATCGTGCGCCGATCCGGGAAGACGATCTACCGGGCGCAGCTCGAGAACCGCGCGGAGGCTCGGCTCGCCCCGGGATGATCGGATCGGGGTCCGTGTGTGGAGGGCCGGGTGGATTCCGGCATGCTTGTGGCCATGACTGTTCACGTTCCTCAGTACGTCGACCTCCTCTGGCCAGCGCTTCAGGCTGCCATTGCTCTCGGTGGTTCGGCGTCCAACGAGGAACTCGACAGCGCCGTCGTTGAGCGAGAAGGACTTTCGTCCGACGTGCAGGGGGTGCTGCACGGTGACGGTCCGAGCACCGAGATCGAGTACCGCTTGGCGTGGGCCCGCACCTACCTCAAGGGGATGGGTCTGCTCACGAACAGCCGGCGCGGGGTGTGGAGCGTGACGGAGAAGGGCCGCGAGGTCGCCGAGAGCGAGATCCGCCCCCTGCACGCCGAGTTCTCCGCCGAGAACCGCAAGAAGAATGCTGCCCGCAAATCGGCGAAGGCGGCGTCCCGACGCAACGACGAACCGGATGCCAACATCGCCGAGGCCGAGAACGACGCCGACTGGAAGGACCTCCTGCTCGACACGGTCCTGAAGATGTCGCCGCCCGCGTTCGAGCGGCTGACCCAGCGGTTGCTGCGGGAGGCCGGGTTCTCGAGCGCATCCGTCACCGGTCGCGGCGGCGACGGGGACATCGAGGGACTCGGCGTGTACCAGTTGTCGCTGCTCAGTTTCCCCGTGTTCTTCCAGTGCAAGCGCTACAGCGGCAGCGTCGGGGCGGGTGCGGTGCGCGATTTCCGCGGCGCGATGGCGGGCCGCGGCGAGAAGGGCCTGCTCATCACCACCGGAACCTTCACCGGTGACGCCCGCACGGAGTCCAAGAGGGACGGTGCGCCGCCGATCGACCTCATCGACGGCGACCGGCTGTGCGACCTGTTGAAGGAGCATTCACTGGGTGTCCAGACCACCACGCGTCTCGTCGAGGACGTCGAGGTCAGGTCCGATTATTTCCACTCGCTGGAGCCGAAATGACGAGCGCCGGGTCACCTACCCGGCGCCCGGACACTCTTTCCCGTTGCGGTATGGCCACGAAGCGATCACGCAGGCCCTGAAGCGGTGCCGACAGCGTCTTCTCGYGTGTAAAGAGGAGGTTAAATACACATGTCGCTGACGTGAAAGACGATCGAGGGAAGTCGTAATGACGACCACGGCGCCGTGGCCGTTGAAGGGCCACAGGGCACGGCCGCCCGCCGGGATGCTCGCGGACCGTCGCTTCGGGATGCTCGTCGACCAGTTCTTCCGACTTTTCCACGACAGCAGCCAGGGCGGCGGCGCGCTGGCCGTCTATCTCCACGGTGAACCGGTCGTCGACGTGTGGGCAGGATGGGCCAGCCGCGACACGTTCTGGCAGGACGACACCGTCACCCTCACGTTCTCCACCGGCAAGGGTGTCGCGTCCACCGTGCTGCACCGTCTCGCGGGACGCGGGATCGTCGACTACGACACGCCGGTGGCGCAGTACTGGCCCGAGTTCGCCGCCGAGGGCAAGGACGAGATCACGGTGCGCGAACTGCTGTCGCATCGCGCCGGGCTGCACCGGGTACGCGGGCTCGTGCCCGGACCGCTGAGTCTGATGGACCATTCCCTGGTCAGCGCCGCACTGGCCGCGGCAACCCCGGATCAGCGGCGGCTGAAGGTCCCCGGCTATCACGCGGTGACGTTCGGTTCGCTCGTCGCCGAACTGACGTCCCGCGCGGCCGGGAAACCCTTCACGGAACTGGTCCGCACCGAGGTCGCCGAACCGCTCGGGGTGAAGGAGTTCTGGTACGAGGTGCCGCCGGCCGAGCGTGCCCGGATCGCGAGGACCTTCCCGCACATCAACCCGTTCGGCGTTCCGTGGGGTGCCACGTCGTTCGCGATGTCGCGGCTGCCCGGTCTGCGCAACGTGGCCGACGCCGGCATGCCCGCCGGATTCGATGCCCTCGTCCGCAACCCCGCGATCCACGACAGCGTGATGCCCGGGTGGAACGGCGTGTTCAGCGCCCGCGCGCTGGCGCGGATGTACGGGGCGCTGGCGAACGGCGGAACCGTCGGCGGTGGGGAGTTCCTCCCACCGGACGTCGTGGCGCAGCTGAGTCAGGTGCAGACGACGGCCCGCGACTACGTCCTGGGCATTCCGATGAACTGGCGGCTCGGCTACCACGCGGGGATGGTGGCACGCCGCAGGCAGCCGTCGAATACTTTCGGGCACTACGGGTTGGGTGGGTCGGGTGCGTTCGCCGACGCCGACTCCGGGCTGTCGATCGCCTTCGTCACCAACCGGCTCGGCAACATGCTGACCCCCATCGCAGATCTCCGCCTGCCGAAGCTCGGCTCGACGGCGCTCGCCATCGCCGAGAAGCTGTAGCCGGGCGGCTCGCGCCGCCGGTGGAACCAATTCGATGTCGACGCGCCGTTTTTCGATCGACGCGAGCCGCCGGTCTGGAGGGCGGGGTACCGGTAGCATCGGGTCCGTGACCGACGCGACCGCCCACACCAGCCGTCCTGATCGGTTGCGTGTCCTCGTCTACAGCGACGATGCGAACACCCGCCAGAAGGTCGTTCTGGCGCTGGGGACGCGTCCGCACCCCGACCTTCCGGAGTTGGAGTACGTCGAGGTGGCGACCGCAGCCGTGGTGATCCGGCAGATGGATGCCGGCGGTATCGACCTTGCCGTCCTCGATGGGGAAGCGGTGCCCGCGGGCGGGATGGGGATCGCGAAGCAGTTGAAGGACGAGATCGACGACTGCCCCCCGATCCTGGTCCTGACCGGCCGCCCGGACGACGCCTGGCTGGCCACCTGGTCGCGGGCCGAGGCCGCGGTGCCGCACCCGCTCGACCCGATCCGGTTGTCCGAAGCGGTCATAGCGCTGCTGCGCACCCGCCTCTCAGCTTAGGCTCGCCTGACTCCGTTTCCCGCCGCGTGAAGGTGCATCGAGCGCCTGTGCCGCAGGGGTTTTCCGTGCTTCGAGATCGCCTGGAACTCGCACGGTCAAATCGACCGGGCTCGACGACTTCCCTTGTACGCTGTGGCATAACTCACAAGAGCGTAGCTTCGGAAACGACCGTCCGGGAATCGGGCGGACAGGCTCGGGAAGAGGGGAGCTGAGACGGCGTGAATGTCTATGTGCCGATCCTCGTGCTCGGGGCGATTGCGGTCGCGTTCGCGGTCTTCTCCGTGATCGTGGCGAGGATCGTCGGTCCGAGGCGCTACAACCGTGCCAAGCTCGACGCCTACGAGTGCGGCATCGAGCCGACACTCTCGCCTCTGGGTGCCGGCCGCATCCCGGTGAAGTATTACCTGACGGCCATGCTCTTCATCATTTTCGACATCGAGATCGTGTTCCTCTATCCGTGGGCAGTTCACTTCGATGCTCTCGGCTTCTTCGGTCTCGGGGCCATGGCCCTGTTCATCTTCAACGTCTCCGTCGCCTACGCGTACGAGTGGCGGCGTGGCGGTCTCAGTTGGGACTGATCGGTCCCGTCAGCGATCCAAAAGCTAAGTCGGAAGAGAAGAGTCGGATATGGGCATCGAGGAGAAGCTGCCGAGCGGCTTCCTGCTGACCACGGTCGAGGGGCTCGCGGGTTATGTCCGCAAGGGCTCGCTGTGGCCGGCGAGTTTCGGGCTCGCCTGCTGCGCGATCGAGATGATGGCCACCGCAGGCGGACGCTTCGACATCGCCCGTTTCGGCATGGAGGCGTTCCGGGCGTCGCCGCGGCAGGCGGACCTGATGATCGTGGCGGGCCGGGTGAGCCAGAAGATGGCGCCGGTGCTGCGGCAGATCTACGACCAGATGGTGGAGCCGAAGTGGGTGCTGGCGATGGGCGTCTGCGCGTCGTCGGGCGGCATGTTCAACAACTACGCGATCGTGCAGGGCGTCGATCACATCGTGCCGGTGGACATCTATCTGCCGGGGTGCCCGCCGCGGCCGGAGATGTTGCTGAACGCGATCCTCACCTTGCACGAGAAGATCCAGCAGATGCCGCTCGGCGTTCATCGCGAGGAGGTGGCGCGGGCGGCGGAGCAGGCGGCGCTGGCCGCCACCCCCACCATCCAGATGAAGGGCCTCCTGAGATGACCGGCGCGGAAACGAGGGAGCGAAGCGAACCGGGCAGGTTGGAGCCGGGCCGTGGTTCGAGGGAGCGAAGCGAACCGAGCGGTTGGTGCCGGGGCCGTGCGGTCTGGACTGAGGAGCGAGGGAGCGTAGCGAGTGAGTGACGAAGGAAGACCGCACGACCAAGCCCCGGCACCCGCGAGCAAAGCGAGCCATGTCCCAGAACAGATCGGTGTGCGCAAGGGACTGTTCGGGGTGCGGGGTAGTGGGGATACGTCGGGGTATGGGCGGTTGGTGCGTCCGGTGTTGTTGCCGGGGAGTACGCCGCGGCCGTATGGCGGGTATTTCGACGAGGTCGCGGATGGGCTGGGGGCGGCGTTGGCGGACTCGGGTGTGGGTTTCGAGGTGGCGATCGAGTCGGTTGTGGTGTTTCGGGGTGAGGTGACGTTCGGTGTGCGGCGGGAGTTTTTGCCGTTGGTGGCGCGGGCATTGCGTGATGAGCCGGATCTGCGGTTCGAGATGTGTCTGGGTGTGAATGGTGTGCATTTCCCGCAGGATGCGGGCCGGGAGTTGCATGCGGTGTATCCGTTGTTGTCGATCACGCACAATCGTCGGATTCGTTTGGAGGTGGCGGCACCGGATGCGGATCCGCACATCCCGTCGTTGTACGAGGTGTATCCGACGAATGATTGGCACGAGCGGGAGACGTACGACTTCTTCGGGATCGTGTTCGATGGTCATCCGTCGTTGACCCGGATCGAGATGCCGGATGACTGGCCGGGTCATCCGCAGCGGAAGGACTATCCGCTCGGCGGCATTCCCGTCGAGTACAAGGGCGCGGAGATCGCGCCGCCGGACGAGCGGCGGGGGTACAACTGATGAGCGAGGACACGGTTTTCACTGTCGCCGGTCAGGACTGGGACGAGGTCGTCGATGCGGTGAAGGCGTCGTCGGGTGATGCGGGTTCGGAGGGCGCCGAGGAGCGGATCGTCGTCAATATGGGTCCGCAGCATCCGTCGACGCACGGGGTGTTGCGGCTCATCTTGGAGATCGAGGGTGAGACGGTCACGGAGGCCCGGTGCGGTATCGGTTATCTGCATACGGGGATCGAGAAGAACCTCGAGTACCGGACGTGGACGCAGGGCGTGACGTTCGTGACGCGGATGGATTACCTGTCGCCGTTCTTCAACGAGACGGCGTATTGCCTCGGTGTGGAGAAGTTGCTGGACATCACGGATGAGGTGCCGGAGCGGGCGAGTGTCATCCGGGTGATGTTGATGGAGCTCAACCGCATCTCCTCGCATCTGGTGGCGTTGGCCACGGGTGGTATGGAGTTGGGGGCGGTCACGGCGATGTTGTTCGGTTTCCGGGAACGTGAGCTGGTTCTGGACGTGTTCGAGATGATCACGGGTCTCCGCATGAATCATGCGTATATCCGGCCGGGCGGGTTGTCGCAGGATCTGCCGGAGGGTGCGGTGGAGAAGGTGCGCGAGTTGCTCGCGTTGATGCCGGAACGGCTGCGAGACATGGAGAATCTGCTCAACGACAACCGCATCTGGAAGGGGCGTACTCAGGGTATCGGGTATCTCGATCTCACGGGGTGCATGGCGCTCGGTATCACGGGTCCGATGCTGCGGGCGAC
Source organism: Rhodococcus sp. P3_B8 (assembly GCF_056402775.1). NCBI lineage: Bacteria > Bacillati > Actinomycetota > Actinomycetes > Mycobacteriales > Nocardiaceae > Rhodococcus > Rhodococcus sp. P3_B8. The sequence continues at coordinate 30,293 of NZ_JBFUGT010000030.1, read as the reverse complement.
GGGTCTGCCGCACGATCTGCGGAGGTCGCAGCCGTATTGCGGTTACGAGAATTACGAGTTCGACGTCAGTACCGATACGGGGTGTGACGCGTACGGCCGCTATTTGATCCGGGTCGACGAGATGAAGGAGTCGCTGAAGATCGTCGAGCAGTGCCTCGACAAGTTGCGACCGGGCCCGATCATGGTGGAGGACGAGAAGATCGCGTGGCCGGCGGATCTGACGTTGGGTCCCGACGGTCTGGGTAATTCGCCCGGGCACGTCCGCGAGATCATGGACTCTTCGATGGAGTCGCTGATTCATCACTTCAAGTTGGTGACGGAGGGTTTCCGGGTGCCGCCGGGGCAGGTGTATGTGGCGGTGGAGTCGCCGCGGGGTGAGCTCGGTGTGCACATGGTGAGCGACGGCGGCACCCGCCCGTTCCGGGTGCATTTCCGGGATCCGTCGTTCACGAACCTGCAGTCGGTGGCGGCTACGTGTGAGGGCGGCATGGTTGCGGATGTCATTGCGGCGGTTGCGAGCATCGATCCGGTGATGGGGGGCGTGGACCGATGAGGCCCCTGCCAAGGAGCTCGGTGGGTGGGCCGTGTGGTCTGGATCGAGGAGCGAGGGAGCGCAGCGAGTGAGTATCGAGGGAAGAGCGCACGACCAAGCCCAGGGACCCGCGAGCGTAGCGAGCCGAAGCGCACAAGTCTTCATCGAGTTCGGACCCCGGCCGGAGGAGAACGGGCTGTTGGTGCGGCCGGGTGCGCGTGAGGAGTATCCGCCGGAGGTCGGTGCGCGGCTGGACGCCGATGCCGACGTCGTCATCGGGCGTTACCCGAATTCGCGGTCCGCGCTGCTGCCGCTGCTGCATCTGGTGCAGGCGGAGGACGGGTGTATAACGCCGGCGGGGATCGAGTTCTGTGCCGGCCGGCTCGGGTTGACCGGCGCGGAGGTGGCTGCGGTGGCGACCTTCTATTCGATGTACCGGCGCGACCCGACGGGCGACTACTACGTCGGAGTGTGCACCAACACGTTGTGCGCGATCATGGGCGGCGACGCGATCCTCGCCGCGCTGGAGGAGCATCTCGACCTGCCGCACGGTGGCACGTCCGAGGACGGCAAGGTGACGCTGGAGCACATCGAGTGCAATGCGGCGTGCGATTACGCCCCGGTGGTGATGGTCAACTGGGAGTTCTTCGACAATCAGACCCCGGAGTCGGCTCGATCACTCGTCGATTCCCTGCGGTCGGGGGAGCGGGTGTCGCCGAGCCGCGGTGCGGCGCTGTGCACGTTCCGGGAGACGGCCCGCATTCTCGCCGGGTTCCCCGACGAGCGTCCCGGCGCGTCGGCAGAGGGCGGCACCGCGGGCGACGCCACACTGGCCGGCCTGCGTGTGGCGCACGAACGGGGCATGACGGCGCCGGATCCGGCGGAGACGTCGCTGATCCCGGAGCCGTCGTCGCGGAACACCGAGCCGGTGGCGGCGGAATCGGCGAAGGACCAGCCGGCGCCTGCCCCGTCCGCGACGGTGCCTGCGGAGCGGTCCACCTCGGAGACGGATCCGGCGGCCACCGACCCGGGTCGAAAGGGAGACTGACATGCCGCTGACCCCTGTCCTGAGCCGCTACTGGGACGAGCCCGAGTCGTGGACCCTCGACACGTACCGTCGCCACGACGGGTACGAGGGCCTGCAGAAGGCGCTGCGCATGGACCCGGACGAGGTCATCTCGACCGTCAAGGAGGCCGGACTGCGGGGTCGTGGTGGTGCCGGGTTCCCGACCGGGATGAAATGGTCGTTCATCCCGCAGGGCGACGACAAGCCGCACTACCTCGTGGTCAACGCCGACGAGTCGGAACCCGGCACCTGCAAGGACATGCCGCTCATGCTGGCGACGCCGCACGCGCTCGTCGAGGGCGTCATCATCGCGGCGTACGCGATCCGCGCAGGGCATGCCTTCATCTATGTGCGCGGTGAGGTGGTGCCGGTGCTGCGCCGGCTGCAGGCCGCGGTTGCGGAGGCGTATGCGGCGGGCTACCTCGGCACGAACATTCTGGGCAGCGGTTTCGACCTCGAACTGGTCGTGCACGCGGGTGCGGGGGCGTACATCTGCGGGGAGGAGACGGCGCTGCTCGATTCGCTGGAGGGTCGCCGCGGTCAGCCTCGGTTGCGTCCGCCGTTCCCCGCGGTGGCCGGTCTCTACGCGTCACCGACCGTCGTCAACAACGTCGAGTCGATTGCGAGCGTCCCGCCGATCATCGTGAACGGCATCGAGTGGTTCCGGTCGATGGGCAGCGAGAAGTCGCCCGGCTTCACCCTGTATTCCCTGTCCGGGCACGTGAYGAAGCCCGGACAGTACGAGGCCCCGCTCGGAATCACCCTGCGGGAGTTGCTCGAGTACGCGGGTGGAGTCCGCGCCGGGCACCGGTTGAAGTTCTGGACTCCGGGCGGTTCCTCGACACCGATCTTCACCGACGAGCACCTCGACGTCGCCCTCGACTACGAGGGTGTGGGGGCCGCCGGGTCGATGTTGGGCACCAAGGCTTTGCAGATCTTCGACGAGACCACGTGCGTGGTGCGTGCCGTGCTGCGCTGGACCGAGTTTTATGCGCACGAGTCTTGTGGCAAGTGCACGCCCTGCCGGGAAGGCACCTATTGGCTGGTGCAGATCCTGGAGCGGCTCGAGCGAGGGGAGGGGACCGACGCCGATCTGGAGAAGCTGCTCGACATCGCCGACAACATTCTCGGCAAGTCGTTCTGCGCTCTCGGTGACGGTGCGGCCAGCCCGATCATGTCTTCCATCAAGTACTTCCGCGACGAGTACCTCGCACACTTCGAGCAGGGCGGCTGCCCGTTCGACCCGTATCAGTCCACGCTCATGGCGGGAGTACATGCATGAAGCCAGCRAGCGTAGCGAGCGATGTTACGGCGCGGAGGCCGCGCGTTCTGGACCGAGGAGCGAGGGAGCGCAGCGAATGAGCGACGAGGGAAGGGCGGGCGTGAAAGCCCCCGTGCCCGCGAGCGGAGCGAGCCCTGACGCAGTGAGCGTTGTCATCGACGGTGTCGAGGTCAGTGTTCCCAAGGGCACGTTGGTGATTCGTGCCGCGGAGATGATCGGCATTCAGATCCCGCGGTTTTGCGACCACCCGCTGCTCGATCCGGTCGGCGCCTGCCGTCAGTGCCTCGTCGACGTGGAGGGGCAGCGTAAGCCGCTCGCTTCCTGCACCACGACCGTCACCGACGRCATGGTCGTCCACACCCAGCTCACGTCGCCCGTCGCCGACAAGGCGCAGAAGGGTGTGATGGAGTTGCTGCTGATCAACCATCCCCTGGACTGCCCGGTGTGCGACAAGGGCGGCGAATGCCCGCTGCAGAATCAGGCGATGTCCAACGGGCGCGCGGAGTCGCGCTTCGGGGAGGTCAAACGCACGTTTCCCAAACCGATTCCGCTGTCCACGGAGGTCCTGCTGGACCGCGAGCGGTGTGTGTTGTGCGCGCGGTGTACCCGGTTCTCGCAGCAGGTCGCCGGCGACCCGTTCATCGAACTCATGGAACGGGGCGCGCTGCAGCAGGTCGGGATCTACGCGAAGGAACCGTTCGAGTCGTACTTCTCCGGCAACACCGTCCAGATCTGCCCGGTGGGTGCGCTGACGGGTTCGGCGTACCGGTTCCGGGCCCGCCCGTTCGACCTGGTCTCCAGCCCCAGCGTCTGCGAGCACTGCGCGAGCGGGTGCGCCCAGCGCACCGATCACCGGCGGGGGAAGGTGCTGCGCCGGTTGGCGGGCGACGATCCCGAGGTCAACGAGGAGTGGAATTGCGACAAGGGGCGGTGGGCGTTCGCCTACGCCACCGAGCGCGACCGGATCACCGCCCCGTTGGTCCGCGGCGACGACGGCACGCTGGCACCCGCCTCCTGGTCCGAGGCCCTGGCCGTCGCGGCGCGGGGATTGGCCGCCGCGCGGGGCAACGCGGGTGTTCTGGTCGGGGGCCGGTCGACATGGGAGGACGCCTACGCCTACGCGAAGTTCGCGCGAACAGCGCTCGGCACCAACGACATCGACTTCCGCAGTCGCGCGCACTCCGGCGAGGAGGCCGAGTTCCTGGCCGCCCGGGTGGCGGGGCAGCGACTCGCGGTCACATACGACGATCTCGACGCCGCTCCGGTCGTCCTTCTCGCCGCGTTCGAGCCGGAGGAGGAATCACCGATCGTCTTCCTCCGCCTGCGCAAGGCCGCGCGGGCGAAGGCCGTTCCGGTCTACTCGATCGCGCCGTACACATCCCGTGGCCTGGAGAAGACGTCCGGCCGGCTGCTCCGGTCCGCGCCGAATGCGGAGGCGGAGGTCCTCGACGGACTCCGCACGGGTGATCTGGACTCCGGTGTCACCGAGCTGCTGCGCAGGCCGGGTGCGGTCATCGTGGTCGGGGAACGACTCGCCGGGGTGCCGGGGGCCCTGTCTGCAGCGGTCCGGCTGGCCGACGAGACCGGGGCCCGGCTGGCCTGGGTGCCGCGACGGGCCGGCGAACGCGGTGCGCTCGAGGCGGGCGCGCTGCCCGGACTGCTCCCGGGTGGCAGACCGGTGGACGATCCGGAGGCGCGGCGCCAGGTCGCGTCGATGTGGAACGTCGCAGATCTGCCGGAGACGGCAGGCCGGGATACCGCGGGCATCCTCGCCGCGGCCGAGGCGAAGACGCTGGGGGCGCTCCTGATCGGCGGTGTCGAGGCCGACGATCTCCCCGACCCGCAGGCCGCGTTGGCCGCCGTCGAGGCGGCAGGTTTCGTGGTGAGCCTGGAACTGCGGCACAGTGCGATCAGCGAGCGCGCGGACGTGGTGTTCCCCATCGCACCGGTCATGGAGAAGCCGGGCACCTTCCTCGACTGGGAAGGGCGCGCACGCGATTTCGACGCCGCCCTCCGCGCCACCGGGTCGATGCCCGATCAGCGAGTCCTCCACGCGATCGCCGGCGAAATGGGTGTTCCGCTGGGTCTTCCGGACGCCGCGACCGCACGGCGCGAACTGGAGAGGCTCGGCGCCTGGGACGGTGACTTCCCGGATCCGCCCGGCCACCCGCAACCGCCGCGGCGGGAACCCGGGCCGGGGGAGGCGGTGCTCGCCACCTGGCGGATGCTGCTCGATTCGGGACGACTGCAGGACGGGGAACCGCACCTGGCGGGCACTGCCCGGACGCCGGTCGTGCGGATGTCCGCGGCCTCGGCGGCCGAGTCGGGTGCCGGTGACGGAGATCCGGTCACCGTGACGACGGAACGGGGCGCCGTCACCCTGCCGTTGGTGATCACCGACATGCCGGATCGAGTGGTGTGGCTGCCGCTCAACTCGCCCGGATCGGCTGTCTACCCGCAACTGGCTGCCCGGGCGGGGGACGTCGTGAACGTCCGCCGGGCGGCCGGCACCAACGGGATGGTTCCGGGAGGTCCGCTGTGACGATCGAGGGCGTCTACCCCGACCCGGCGCTGTTCGGGCACGACCCGTGGTGGCTGGTGCTCGGCAAGGCCCTGGCCATCTTCGTGTTCCTCGTCCTCACACCGCTTCTGACGATCCTGGCCGAACGCAAGGTCATGGCGTGGATGCAGATGCGCGTCGGCCCGAACCGGGTGGGCCCGCGGGGAATGTTGCAGAGTCTCGCCGACGGCATCAAGCTCGCGCTGAAGGAGGGGATCGTCCCGAAGGGTGTGGACAAGCCGATCTACATCCTGGCGCCGGTCATCGCCGCGGTACCTGCGTTCATGGCGTTCGCCGTGATCCCGTTCGGCCCGGCGGTGTCGATCTTCGGGCACTACACGCCACTACAGCTGACGGACCTCCCGGTGGCCGTCCTCTACGTCCTCGCGGCCACGTCGATCGGCGTCTACGGCATCGTCCTCGCCGGCTGGGCGTCCGGCTCCACGTACCCGTTGCTGGGARGGCTGCGCTCGACGGCGCAGGTGATCTCGTACGAGATCGCGATGGCGTTGTCGTTCGCGGCCGTCTTCCTGGACGCCGGAACGATGTCCACGTCGGGCATCGTCGCCGCCCAGGAACACACCTGGTACGTCTTCCTGCTGCTGCCGTCGTTCCTCATCTACGTCACGTCGATGGTCGGCGAGACCAACCGGGCGCCGTTCGACCTGCCCGAGGCCGAAGGCGAACTGGTCGGCGGGTTCCACACCGAGTACTCCTCGCTGAGCTTCGCGATGTTCATGCTCGCCGAGTATGTGAACATGGTGACGGTCTCGGCGCTCGCCACCACGCTGTTCGTCGGCGGCTGGCACGCCCCGTTCCCGCTGAGCCTGTGGGACGGCGCGAATTCCGGGTGGTGGCCGGTGCTGTGGTTCACGCTGAAGGTCTGGGGCTTCCTGTTCGTGTTCGTCTGGCTGCGCGCCACGCTGCCCAGGCTGCGGTACGACCAATTCATGGGTCTCGGCTGGAAGATCCTCATCCCGATCTCGCTGGTGTGGGTCATGATCGTCGCCACCGTCCGGGCCTTCCGCAACGAGGGGTACGACGCCCGGACGATCGCGCTCGTCGTCGCGGGCCTCGTCGTGGCCCTCGTCGTGGTGGTGCTGTTGTGGAAGCGGCTGCGCCCGGGTCGCGTTCGCGCAGCCGAGAAGCCGGTCGAGCCGCGCGGACGCGCCGAACTGTCCCCGGAGACACTCGAACCGTTCGACCCCATGGCCGGTGGATACCCGGTTCCTCCGATGCCGGGTCAGACGCTGCCTGCGTTCCGGCGCACGCCCGTCTCCGTCACCGGCGCGCACTCCACCGGATCGACCCAGGAGAACAGCGATGACTAAATTCCTCGGCCCCATAGCGGGTTTCGGCGTGACCTTCTCGACGATGTTCAAGAAATCGAACACCGAGTTCTACCCGGAGGAGAAGGTGCCGACGGCGGCCCGCTACCACGGCAGGCACCAGCTCAACCGTTACGCGGACGGGTTGGAGAAGTGCATCGGGTGCGAACTGTGTGCCTGGGCGTGCCCCGCCGACGCCATCTACGTGGAGGGCGCCGACAACACGGACGAGGAACGCTTCTCGCCCGGCGAGCGGTACGGCCAGGTGTATCAGATCAACTACCTGCGCTGCATCGGGTGCGGGCTGTGCATCGAGGCGTGCCCGACGCGGGCGCTGACCATGACCAACGAGTACGAGATGGCCGACGACAACCGGGCCGGCCTGATCTACGAGAAGGATCGGCTGCTGGCCCCGCTCGAGCCCGGCATGGTCGAGTCGCCGCACCCGATGGCCCCGGGCACCACCGCCGAGGACTATTACCGCGGCACGGTGACCGGGGGAGCGGCGGCTGCGGCTCAGGACGAGTCCGAGGTCGAGGACACGGCGGGGGACAGGCCGTGATCGCGGGAGGAGAGCCGACGTGGTGAACACGATGCCGTCCGCGGTCCAACTGGTCGCGGAACCCTTCACCCAGACCTCGACGGGCGAGGGTGTGCAGTTCTGGGTCCTCGCGACCGTGGCGGTGATCGGCGCGCTCGGGGTGGTCAGCGCAACCAAGGCCGTCTACTCGGCGATCTTCCTCGCGACGACCATGATCATCCTGGCCGTGTTCTACATCGCCCAGGGCGCGCTCTTCCTCGGTGTCGTACAGATCGTGGTGTATACCGGGGCGGTCATGATGCTGTTCCTGTTCGTGCTCATGCTCATCGGTGTCGATTCCTCCGAATCCCTCGTCGAGAACCTCCGCGGTCAGCGGGTGGCCGCGATCGCGGCGGGGCTGGGATTCGGACTCCTGCTGATCGGCGGCATCGGCAGTGCGTCCGTCTCCGCGTTCACCGGTCTCGATCAGGCCAACGCGGGAGGCAACGTCGAGGGGCTGGCCGAACTCGTGTTCGTCCGGTACGTGTGGGCTTTCGAACTCACCGGCGCGTTGCTGATCACCGCGACCATCGGTGCGATGGTGCTGGCCCACCGGGAGCGTTTCGAGCGGCGGAAGGACCAGCGCGAGCTGTCCCAGGACCGCGTCCGCGAGGGGGCCCGGGTCACACCGCTGCCCAGTCCGGGTGTGTACGCGCGGCACAACGCGGTCGACATACCGGCGTTGCTGCCCGACGGCACATTCTCCGAGCTGTCCGTCAGCCGATCGCTCGAACGGCGGCCGAGCCTGCCCGCGCGGGCGCTGGGCACCGCGGACGTCGCGACTCCCGAACCCGGTGCGACAGACGAGGAGGGTCGGCGATGAACCCCGAGAACTATCTCTACCTGTCGGCGCTGCTGTTCACGATCGGTGCGGCCGGGGTGCTGATCCGGCGCAACGCGATCATCGTGTTCATGTGCATCGAACTGATGCTCAACGCCTCGAATCTGGCGTTCGTGACGTTCGCCCGGATGCACGGCAACCTCGACGGTCAGGTCTTCGCGTTCTTCACGATGGTCGTCGCGGCCGCCGAGGTCGTGGTCGGTCTGGCGATCATCATGACCATATTCCGTTCCCGCCGTTCGGCTTCCGTCGACGACGCCAACCTCCTCAAGAACTGACGGGTCCCCGATGACGCACATCCTCGAGAAGGTGACTTTGCCCGACGACGACGCCCCGATCGGCGGTGCGGCATGAGCGGAACGCTCTCGTCGGCCGTGTGGCTGCTGCCGGTTCTGCCCCTACTCGGCGCCGCCGTGCTCCTGCTGGCGGGCCGCCGCAGCGATGCGTGGGGCCATCTCCTCGGCTGCGCGACGGCATTGGTCTCCTTCGCGCTCGGCGTCGTCTTCTTCGTCGACATGCTGGGCAGGGACGCCGCCGAGCGGGTCGTGCACCAGACCCTGTTCAGCTGGGTGCCGGTCGGCGAACTCCAGGTGGATTTCGGTCTCCAACTCGACCAGCTGTCCGTGTGCTTCGTTCTGCTGATCACCGGGGTGGGTTCGCTGATCCACATCTACTCGGTGGGCTACATGGCGCACGATCCGGAGCGCAGGCGATTCTTCGCCTACCTCAACCTGTTCCTCGCGGCGATGCTGCTGCTGGTGCTGGCCGACAACTTCCTGGGCCTGTACGTCGGCTGGGAGGGCGTCGGTCTCGCCTCGTACCTGCTCATCGGGTTCTGGCAGTACAAGCCGTCCGCGGCGGCGGCCGCGAAGAAGGCGTTCGTGGTCAACCGCGTCGGCGACATGGGCCTGGTCCTCGCGATCATGATCATGTTCTCGACTTTCGGCTCGATCGAATTCGCCGACGTGTTCACGCGTGCCGACGCCGCGAGCGAGGGGGTGCTCACCGCGATCGGGCTCGCGCTGCTGCTCGCCGCCTGCGGCAAATCGGCGCAGGTCCCGTTGCAGTCCTGGCTCGGTGACGCGATGGAGGGCCCGACACCGGTGTCGGCGCTCATCCACGCCGCGACCATGGTCACGGCGGGTGTGTATCTGATCGTCCGGTCCAACGCGATCTTCGACCTGGCCCCGAATGCCCAGCTCGCCGTGGTGATCGTCGGGGCGGTGACCCTGCTGTTCGGCGCGATCATCGGCTGCGCGAAGGACGACATCAAGAAGGCGCTGGCGGCCTCCACGATGAGCCAGATCGGGTACATGGTGCTGGCCGCCGGTCTGGGACCGGCCGGGTACGCGTTCGCGATCATGCTGCTGCTCACCCACGGCTTCTTCAAAGCCGGCCTGTTCCTCGGCGCCGGCTCGGTGATGCACGGCATGAACGACGAGGTGAACATGCGCCGCTACGGCGGTCTGCGCACCGTCATGCCGATCACGTTCGTCACGTTCGGGCTGGGATACCTGGCCATCATCGGGATTCCGCCGTTCTCCGGCTTCTTCTCCAAGGACAAGATCATCGAAGCGGCGTTCGCCGCCGAGGGCGTCCAGGGCGTCGTCCTCGGAACGGTCACGCTGCTCGGCGCGGGACTCACCGCCTTCTACATGACCAGGGTGATGCTGATGACCTTCTTCGGACAACCGCGGTGGGCTTCCGGGGCGGGCGACGGAAAGGGGGATGTTCCCGTCGCCGACCCACACGAATCGCCAGGGGTGATGACGGTGCCGATGATCCTGCTCGCGGTGGGCTCGGTCGCCGCCGGCGCCCTACTCGCCGTCGGCTCCTCCCTGCAGCACTGGCTGGAACCGGTGGTCGGTGCCCACCACGGCGAGCCCGCCCTGCCCGTGTGGGCGATCACCGCACTCACGCTGGTGGTGGTGCTCGCGGGAGTCGCGGTGGCCTACCGGCAGTACGCCCGGCAGCCGATCCCCGAGGTCGCGCCTGCCGACGTCACCGCGTTCACTGTTGCGGCCCGGAAGGACCTGTACGGCGACGCGTTCAACGAGGCGGCGCTGATGCGTCCCGGGCAGGAACTGACGCGAACACTCGTGACCGTCGACGGCAGCGGCGTCGACGGTGCCGTCAACGGGTTCGCCGCGCTCGTCGGCGGAACGTCGATGCGGGTGCGGCGCCTGCAGACCGGGTTCGTCCGGTCGTACGCGCTGTTCATGTTCGCGGGTGCGGCCCTCCTGGTCGCCACGATGCTGGTGAGGCTGTGGTGAGCGGCTTCCCGTGGCTGACCGCCCTCTGGGTACTGCCACTCGTCGGCGCCGGTGTGGTCCTGGCATTGCCCGTCCACAAGCGCGCCCTCGCGAAATCCGTCGCCGTGGGCGTGTCCGTGGTGGTGCTGTGCCTGGCGGTCGTGCTGGCGATCCGGTTCGATCCGACCGGCGAGCAGTACCAGTTCGTGGAATCCCACGCCTGGATCCCGGCGTTCGGCACCCGGTACATCCTGGGCCTGGACGGCATCGCGCTCGTCCTGGTGCTCCTCACCACCGTTCTGGTGCCGCTGCTGTTGCTGGCGGGGTGGAACGACGGTGACACCGCGCCCGACTACGGGCAGCGGCGGATGGCCCACACGTACGTGGCGCTGACGCTGATGGTCGAGGCGATGGTGATCGTGTCGTTCACCGCCCTCGACGTCCTGCTCTTCTACATCTTCTTCGAGGCCATGCTCATCCCGATGTACTTCCTGATCGGAGGATTCGGCGGGGTGGGGAGGTCGTACGCCGCGGTGAAGTTCCTGCTCTACAACCTGTTCGGCGGCCTGATCATGCTCGCCGCGGTCATCGGGGTGTACGTGGTGACGGCGCGTCAGGACGTCTTCGGCGGCGGCACCTTCGACTTCCGGGTGATCGTCGCCGAAGGGCTGGACGCCGACCCCGGCGTGCTGAAGGCACTGTTCCTCGGTTTCATGTTCGCGTTCGCGGTCAAGGCGCCGTTGTGGCCGTTCCACACGTGGCTGCCGGGCGCCGCGGTGGAAGCCACCCCTGCGAGTGCGGTGCTCATGATGGCCGTGGTGGACAAGGTCGGGACGTTCGGCATGCTGCGGTACTGCCTGCAGATGTTCCCGGAGGCGTCCGCATACTTCGCTCCGTTCGTCACGGTGCTGGCGGTAATCGGAATCATCTACGGCGCGGTACTGGCCATCGGTCAGACCGACGTGATGCGACTGATCGCCTACACGTCGATCTCGCACTTCGGGTTCATCATTCTCGGCATCTTCGCCATGACGAGCCAGGGACAGGCCGGTTCGACGCTGTACATGGTCAACCACGGCATCTCGACCGCGGCGCTGTTCCTGATCGCGGGGTTCCTGGTGTCGCGGCGCGGCACCCGCCTCATCGCCGACTACGGCGGCGTGCAGAAGGTCGCGCCGGTGATGGCCGGGACGTTCCTCGTGGCGGGCCTCGCAACGCTGTCGCTGCCGGGGCTGGCACCGTTCATCAGCGAGTTCCTCGTCCTGGTCGGCACGTTCTCGCGCTACCAGATCGCTGCCGTGGTCGCGACTTTCGCGCTCGTCCTCGCCGCGATCTACGTGCTGTGGCTCTATCAGCGGATGATGACCGGGCCGCTGAAGGAGGGCAACGAGACCGTCCGCGATCTCGTGCGCCGTGAGATCGCGGTGGTGGCACCGCTGATCGCCCTGCTGCTCGTCCTCGGCGTCTACCCCAAGCCCGTGCTGGACGTCATCACCCCCGCGGTCGGCCACGTCCTCGTCACTGTCGGTCAGCACGATCCTGCACCCACCGTCGCCGGGCAGGACCCAGAGGGAGGCACACACCGATGAGTACCTCCGAACTCGTACTCGCCCAGTCCACGACGCTGCGCGCGCCGGACATCGAATACGGTCAGCTGGCACCCATGTTGATCGTGTTCGGCGTGGCCGTCGCCGGTGTGCTCGTCGAGGCGTTCCTGCCCCGGCGCGGCCGCTACTCGAGCCATCTCGTCCTCGCGCTCGGGGGACTCACCGCCGCGTTCGTGGCCGTCGTCATGCTCGCCGGGACCCGCGACTCCGCAGTCGGGGGCGCGGTGGCCGTCGACGGTCCGACGCTGTTCCTCCAGGGGACGATCCTGCTGATCTCGATACCCGCGATCCTGCTGATCGCCGAGCGGAGCGTCGACAGTGGGGTCCGAGTGGCGACCGCGGAGGTCACAGCCGCGAGCGGAGCCGAGCCGGAAGGCGGAACCGACGCCTTCACCCCGCAGGCGTTCGCCGTCCCCGGCAGCGTCGCCGAACGGGAGGCCACCAAGAACGCCCCGGGGCATACCGAGGTCTTTCCCCTCACCCTGTTCGCGGTCGGCGGGATGCTCCTGTTCCCGGCGTCCAACGACCTCCTCACCATGTTCGTCGCGCTCGAGGTGCTCTCGCTGCCCCTGTATCTGCTGTGCGGGCTGGCGCGGCGTCGCCGTCTCCTGTCGCAGGAGGCCGCCCTCAAATACTTTCTGCTCGGGGCGTTCTCGTCGGCATTCTTCCTGTTCGGTGTGGCCTTGCTGTACGGCTACGCGGGCACCGTCGAGTTGCCGCGGATCGCGGACGCGCTCGCCCGGGGCGCCGACGACAAGACGCTGGCGCTGATCGGTACCGCGCTCCTGTCGGTGGGCCTGCTGTTCAAGATCGGCGCCGTCCCGTTCCACTCGTGGATTCCCGACGTCTATCAGGGTGCGCCGACTCCGATCACCGCCTTCATGGCGGCGGCCACCAAGGTCGCGGCCGTCGGCGCGATGCTGCGCATCTTCTACGTGGCTCTGCCCGACCTGCGCGCGGACTGGCGGCCCGTGATGTGGGGCGTCGCCATCCTCACCATGGTGGTCGGTGCGGTCATGGCCGTCACGCAGAACGACGTCAAGCGGATGCTCGCGTACTCGTCGGTCGCGCACGCCGGGTTCATCCTCACCGGTCTGATCGCGGCCAACCGGGCGGGTCTGTCGTCCACGATGTTCTACCTCCTGGCATACGGATTCAGCACACTCGGCGCGTTCGCCGCCGTCACCCTGGTGCGGGACAGCCGGGGCGAGGCGACGGACCTGTCGCGGTGGGCGGGGCTGGGTCGGCGTTCGCCACTGGTCGGCGGGGTCTTCGCACTGTTCCTGCTCGCATTCGCCGGAATCCCGCTGACGAGTGGGTTCGTCAGCAAGTTCGCGGTCTTCCAGGCCGCCATCGAGGGCGGTGCCGTTCCGCTCGTCCTCGTCGGTGTCGTCAGCAGCGCGATCGCGGCGTTCTTCTACGTCCGCGTCATCGTCCTGATGTTCTTCTCGGAGCCGCAGAGCGACGCCCCGACGATCGTGGTGCCCAGCATGTTCACCGCCGCGGCCATCGCCGTCGGAGTGGTGGTGACGGTGGTGCTCGGAATCCTGCCGCAGGGGGCACTCGATCTGGCCGACCAGGCTGCGGTGTTCTTCCGCTGACGCGTTGCGCCACCCGGTTCGGCGCGGGTCGCGAGTGTCCGATGTGACGGATGTAGTCCAAGTGGCTGGCGGGACCCGTGTGAGTGTGGTGGAATGCAAACCGGACAACATACCGACTGAGCGAGAGTGAATGTCGGAGACACGCCGGAGCGCGACCGATCGGATATGGGGGCCACAGTGCAGATTTCTCGGAGAGACCTGTTCCGGTACGCGGCAGCGGGATCCGCCGTGGCCGGGATCGCGGCGCTCACGTCCACCACGTCCTCGGTCGCCGTCGCGAAGGCGGACAGTCTCGGCATCCTGATCGACTACGCCGGTGGGGTGCCGTCGGCGGACGCCATCCTCGAGGCCGGTTATGCCGGCGCCATCCGCTACGTGTCCGACCGCCGTCCCGGCGCCGAATGGATGGAAGGCAAGCCGATGCTCGCCGACGAGGCGCAGGCGTTGCTCGACGCCGGACTGTCGGTCGTCTCGTGCTATCAGTTCGGCAAGGGTCCGACGGCCGATTGGCGCGGCGGTCTCGAGGCGGGCAAGCGGCACGCGGAGCGTGGGCTCGAATTGCATCTCGCCGCAGGAGGTTCCGAGGATCGACCCATTTACGCGTCCATCGACGACAATCCCACGCCCGCCGATTTCCTCACCATGATCGCCCCGTACCTCGCCGGGTGGGAGTCAGTGGTCGGCAAGGCGAACACCGGCATCTACGCCAACTCCACGACGCTGGATCTGGCGGTGCTCGCCGGCCTCGGGTCGTGGTACTGGCAGCACGACTGGGGCACACCCGAGGGGTACGTCCACCCGTCGGCGCACCTGCACCAGTACGAGATCGACGCGAGCAACGTCGACGGGATCGGTATCGATCTCAACGACATCCTCAAGCCCGACTACGGCCAGTGGTGACCGCTAGGCCGCCGGTTGCCCGCCCATCCTCGTGAGCCACTCCCGGGCGTCGTCGGGTAGCGTGCCAGCGGCTTCCGCTGCGCGACACCACTTCTTGGCCGCGGCGAGGAAATTCATCGGGTTGTACGCGTCTTCCTCACGCGACCACAGGTTGTCGCCGGCGTAGTGCAGGATCGTGATGTTCGCTGCGGCGTGCTCCGAACCGTCGCCGGGATCCTCCATGGGGTTGTCGATCTCGCAGATGACCCATCCGCGGTCCTCGTCGAGCACGTACCAGTTCGCCGGGAACGCGGTCATCCGGCTACCGGGGAAGGCCGACATGGTGCGCGTGACCCATTTCCGAATGGCCTCGCGTCCGTCGAAGTGTCCGAAGGCGTGCTCGACGTACACGGCGTCCTCCGTGAAGAGGTCGGCGAAGCCGTTCCAGTCTCCGAGTTCGACGCAGCGGCTGACGGTTCGCTGGTAGTGCGCGAAGGCCTCTTCGAGCTCGGCACGACTCCACGGCATGTGTGCATCCCCTTCTCTCGTCCGGCACCCGAGCGCGAGCGCCTCCGGAAATAAGAACACGTTTCAGTTCGTGGGTGGGGCATTTTCCGGTGGATGGGACGGCGTGAAACGCTCCTCGGCGCAACTCCGATTACCTGTTGTCGCTCTTTTCACTCTGGAACCCGGAGGTTCTCCCATGGAGCTGCTCGTCAATTTCGTGTACACCGTCGCCTCGGTCCTCTACACCGCGCTGTTCGTCAACGGGTCCTGATCGGGATGTGCACGCTACACATCTTGTGTATGGTGCACAATAATGCCTCGGGCAGAATGACGGTAACTACGGGAGGTGTCGGTGTCCGAACGCGACGAGGTGGCGGCTGCTGTCGAGAACGAATTGACATTGCTGTCGCGCTATCACGCCCATGCGCAACGGGCGGGATTCCAACTCGACCGTTCCGCCTACCTCCTCCTCGGACGACTGGAACTGGAACATCCGCTCAGCCTGAAACAGCTCGCCGAGGCCTTCCGGCTCGACATCTCGACGATCAACCGGCAGATCGGCGCCTTGCTGAAGCGCGGCCTCGTCGAACGCGTCCCCGACCCGGACGGGGGAATGGCCCGCAAGGTCGAGGCCACCGCGCTGGGACTCGAACAGCTTCACGCCGACCGGGCGCTGGGCCGAAAAGGCGTCGAGCGCATCATCGCCGAGTGGAGCGACCACGACCGGGGCGAGCTGCGCCGGCTGCTGACGAAGTTCAACGGCGAAATCGAGAAGTACGACGGCAACTCCTGGCCGCGCACCGGGCGGACGTCCTGACCGGACCGAGTCAGGACTGGACGTGCGCGGTCGCGTCCCGGGCGAGGTCCGGTTCCTCGGCGATGACCGTGAGGTGAGGGTGTTCCGGCGGCGAGTCGTGCCACCCCCTCCAGGACATCAGGGACCACCGCGACAGCCCCGACAGCGCAGACCCGAGGCTGGCGAACGAGGCGGTGCTCAGTGCCGAGCCGGCCGACCCGACCGACCCGATCGAGAGCACTGAGCCGACACTCCCGATGGACAGGATGGAGTAGGCGGAGCCGATCGAGAGAATCGACCCTTCCGAACGGATCGACAGTATCGAACGCCGGGCGTGTCGCGATCGCAGTGAGTGGTCGGGTGTGTGATGCGTCGAGGGCATTCCTCGGTCTACCACGGTGGTGCCGTCGGCAAACAGTGAACCGGTGCAGACGTGAGTGAAGGGCCCTTCCGAATTTTCCGGAGGGCCCTTCACTCGTCAGCTGTGAGGAGTTACGCGACCTGGAACATGCCGACGGTCGGGAGGAAGCTGCACGTGATCGGCGCGGCGCCCTCTTTCTGCGTGGTCAGTCCACCCGACACGACCGCGAGGACGCGGCCGGGGCCGGTGTCCGCGATCGCCGACAGGGTTGCCGGTCCGTCGGGGTTGATCTTGGCCTCGTTGGTGAGGTTCTGGGTGGCGCGGCGCTGGTTGTCCAGGTTGATCCACGTCACGGTCAGCGGCTCGGGCTGTTCGGCGGCAACGGAACTGGTTCCGAGGGCGGTGAACACGAAACCGGCCTGACCTGCCTTGGGTCCGGGCGGGGGCAGCTGGGCCGGACCGGGGACCGCGAGTGCGGTGCCCACGGAGTCGGCGCCCTCTCCGATGCAGCCCTTGCCGATCGTCGGGTAGAGGAACTGCGCGATGACGGGTGCGTTCTCCTGCGGGATCTCGGGGCCGCCGCCGCCGCTGCCGTCGAGGAACGTGATGACGCGCTCGAGAGTGGACTTGAGCTCCGGCGGGATGCCGGGGGACTCGAGGAGGATGCGGGCCTGGTCCAGGATCGCGTCCTGAGGTCCTGCGGCGATGTCTTCGGTACCAGCGGCTGCGCCGATGATCGCGGGTGCGAACGATGCGAGCATCTCCACGGGGATGCCTTCGGGCACGGGCGGCGGCGTCGGCTGCGCATTCGCCTGGGCCGGCACTGCCATTGCGGCTGCTGCGGCAACAGCGAGAGCAGTTACTGCTCTGCGCATACCTCGGGTTCGAAGCACAGTCTCCCCATCCTTAGTCATAACAGCGTGGACGACAACTCAATCCACGTCTGACGGCTCGGGGGGTCACTCTATGTACAGCGCCCCCGGGTTGTACAGCTCACGAGTTCGTTCACCGATAGCTGCGGCATCCCGGTGGGAGTGTATGGCATACAGACCCCGACGGTGATCTTCCGGTGACCATAGCTTGTGGCACGTGTGGTTCGTGTGATTGGTGATGCAACTGTTACGCGCGGCTACGGACACCTCGGGGTCCGCGGCGGGCGCCGTCTACGCTGTGCGGGACCGTTTCGGGATCGGCTGAGACATCTACACACCTCACGGGGAGAGCACCACACTGTGTCCGACCATGCAGCGTCCGACGACGGAGCAGCCTCCGACGACCCGTCATCCGAGCGTTCTCCCACGTCGTCCCGGGGAGCGTCCGCCCTGCACGGCCTGTTACGGTGCGCGCCTGTACTTCTCGTGCTGTCGGTGCTCGGGCGAATGGCGTGGACGCTGTTGAGTCCCAACGGGATGAACCTCGTCGACCTGCACGTCTACGTCGACGGTTCCGAGGCGCTCCGCGGTGGCAGTCTCTACGACTTCACCTATTCGGAAGTGACACCGGACTTTCCGCTGCCGTTCACCTACCCGCCGTTCGCCGCGCTGGTCTTCTTTCCCCTGCACTACCTGCCGTTCCCGCTGGTCGGGGTCGGCTGGCAACTGCTCACCATCCTCGCCCTGTACGCGCTGGCGCGCATGAGCCTCGGGCTCGTGCTCGGTGACGCCGCGCGCAGCCCACACTGGCGGGCGGTCGCGGTGCTGTGGACCACGGTGGGGGTGTGGGTGGAACCGGTGCGCACCACGCTGGACTACGGCCAGATCAACGTGTTCCTCGCGCTGCTCGTGATGACCGCGGTCCGCAGCTCCCGGTGGTGGCTGTCCGGTGCGCTCGTCGGTTTCGCCGCCGGGATCAAGCTGACCCCCGCGATCACCGGCCTCTATTTCCTGATGCAGCGCCGATGGAAGGCCGCGGTCTTCTCGGGTGTCGCGTTCGCCGCGACCGTCGGAGTCAGCTATCTCCTGATCGGCTCGGAGGCGCGGGAGTACTTCACCCACCTGCTCGGCGACGCCGACCGCATCGGGCCGGTCGGCTCGGTGTGGAATCAGTCCCTGCGCGGCGCGTTGTCGCGGCTGCTCGGGTACGACGTCGAGACGGGCGCCCTCTGGCTGCTGGCCGTGGCGGTCACGGTGGTCCTCGCCGTCCTGGCCTGGCGGGCGATCGCCCGGGACGATCGGCTCGGCACCCTCGTCATCGTCGAGCTCCTGGGGCTGCTCGTCTCACCGATCTCGTGGTCACACCACTGGGTGTGGGTCATTCCGATGCTGATCTGGCTGCTGCACGGCCCCTACGGATCGATGCTGGGAACCCGGATCCTCGCCGGATACTGGCTCGTCACCACCCTCATCGGCGTGCCGTGGGTGCTCAGCTTCTTCCAGGACTCGATCTGGCTGATCTCCCGGCCCGCGGTACTCGCGTGGCTGGGCACGGTCGACGTGGTCGGCGCGTTCGGTGTCTACGCCTGGGTGGCCTACGCCGGGCGCCGCCCGAAGCGTGCCGTGGCCGCCGCCCCGGTCAGCCCGCCAGTGAGTCGATCTGCGCAGCAAGATCCAGATCCAGCTGCGTGAGCCCGCCCGCGGAATGCGTCGACAGCGTGTAGGTGACCTTGCGCCACCTGATGTCGATGTCCGGATGGTGGTTCGCGGCCTCCGCCGCCTCCGCGACCTTCCGGACCAGCTCGACGGCTTCGGGGAAACTCGGCGACTCGACGGTGCGGACGAGGGAATCACCCGCCCGCCGCCACCCGGGCAGTTCTGCGAGCGCGGTGTCGATCTCTCCGTCTGACAGCAACTCGGCCATACCCCATGATGGTGCGGTGCCAGTGGAACGTGCAAGGCCTGTCGACCACGCCGGCGAGGTGGTGGCGGCCGCGATCATCGTCGACGGCCGGCTGTTGCTCGCGCAGCGGACGCGGCCACCGGAACTCGCGGGACTGTGGGAGCTGCCCGGCGGCAAGGCGGAGGCGGGGGAGACCGCCGAGGACGCGCTGCGCCGCGAACTGCGGGAAGAACTCGGGATCGAGGTGTCGGGCGGCGACCGGATCGGCGACGACGTGCCGTTGCCCGACGGCCGGGTGCTCCGCGCGTACCGGGTGGAACTGGTGTCGGGAACACCCGTCGCGCTCGACCACGCGGATCTGCGGTGGGTGGACGGACGGGAACTGGGGGRGATCGACCTCGTCGGCAACGACCGCGGGTGGGTGCCGGACCTGCGGCTGCACCTGAACGGGTGGGGCTGACCTCAGGCCGCGCGGGCCTTCTTGAGCCCCTTCTTCAGTTCCTTCTTGGACGCGCCCTCGTTCTCGAGCTTCTTCATGCGCATGATGACCACCGGGCACTTGATGCAGCGCGTCTTGCTGCGGCAGCACTTCTTCTTCGGCTTGAGACCCGAGACCTTGCTGGCCTTCACCTTGCCCATACTCGGCTCGGCCTTCCTACTACGGGGAACACCGGTATCGCCGGCTCCACCCAGGTTAGCGTCCCCTCAGCTTTCGGCCCCGACTCACGCGCGATTCGGGCCGAATTCGACGTGGCGCAGATCACTTTACGCTGGTCGGGCAGGGCTCGGGCAGCCGGCGATGCGCGAAGTAGCCGCTCGGGCGGGTAGTATTCACGTGGCCGCGATGCCTGCACTGGGCGATTTACCATCGCCTCGACGAGGATTCTGAATCGAGATGACAAGGCGGCCGCCAGAAAGCCGTGCGAGGGAACTTTCGCGTGGCCGAATCAACTCAGCCAGGAGAGCCACCGCGTGACCATCACCAGCTTCCGTAACGTTGCCATCGTCGCACACGTCGACCACGGCAAGACCACTCTCGTCGACGCCATGTTGCGTCAGTCGGGGGCATTCGAGGAGCGCGCCGAACTGGTCGATCGCGTCATGGACTCCGGCGACCTCGAACGCGAGAAGGGCATCACCATCCTCGCGAAGAACACCGCCGTCCACAAGCATCACGCCGACGGCAGTGTCACGGTCATCAACGTCATCGACACCCCCGGTCACGCCGACTTCGGTGGCGAGGTCGAGCGCGGCCTGTCCATGGTCGACGGTGTCGTCCTGCTCGTCGACGCATCCGAGGGCCCGCTGCCCCAGACCCGCTTCGTGCTGCGCAAGGCGCTCGCCGCGTCGCTGCCCGTCATCCTCGTGGTCAACAAGACCGACCGTCCCGACGCCCGCATCGAAGAGGTCGTCTCCGAGAGCCACGACCTGCTGCTCGACCTGGCGTCCGACCTCGACGACGAGGCCGCGGAAGCCGCCGAGCTCGCCCTCGACCTTCCCGTTCTGTACGCCTCGGGCCGCGAGGGCAAGGCGTCCAAGGTTCAGCCCGAGAACGGTCACGCACCGGACGCCGAGAACCTCGACGCCCTGTTCGAGGTGCTCCTCAACTACGTGCCCGCACCCAAGGGCAACGTCGACGCGCCGCTGCAGGCCCACGTCACCAACCTCGACGCCTCCGCGTTCCTCGGCCGCCTCGCCCTGGTCCGTATCCACAACGGCGAGCTGACCAAGGGCCAGACCGTCTCCTGGTGTCGCGAGGTGGACGGCGAGCCCGTCGTCACCAAGGCCAAGATCACCGAACTGCTCGCCACCAAGGGCGTCGAGCGTCAGCCCGCCGAGAAGGCCGTCGCCGGTGACATCGTCGCCGTCGCCGGTTTCCCCGACATCATGATCGGCGACACCCTCGCCGACCTGGAGAACCCGGTCCCGCTGCCGCGGATCACCGTCGACCAGCCCGCCATCTCGGTGACCATCGGCACCAACACCTCGCCGCTCGTCGGCCGGGTCAGCGGACACAAGCTGACCGCCCGCATGGTGAAGTCGCGTCTCGACCAGGAACTCGTCGGCAACGTCTCGCTCAAGGTCCTCGACATCGGTCGCCCCGACGCCTGGGAGGTTCAGGGCCGTGGTGAGCTCGCGCTCGCCATCCTGGTCGAGCAGATGCGCCGCGAGGGCTTCGAACTGACCGTCGGCAAGCCGCAGGTGGTCACCCGTCAGGTCGACGGCAAGGTGCACGAGCCCTTCGAAGAGCTCACCATCGACAGCCCCGAGGAGTACCTCGGCGCCATCACCCAGCTCCTCGCCAACCGCAAGGGCAAGATGGTGCAGATGGCCAACCACGGCGCGGGCTGGGTCCGGATGGAGTTCATCGTCCCGTCGCGCGGCCTGATCGGCTTCCGCACCGACTTCCTCACCGAGACCCGCGGCACCGGCATCGCGAACGCCGTGTTCCACGGCTACGCGCCGTGGGCCGGTGAGATCCGCGCCCGCCACACCGGCTCGCTCGTCTCGGACCGCACCGGTTCGGTCACCCCGTTCGCGATGATCCAGCTCGCCGATCGCGGAACGTTCTTCGTCGAGCCCGGCGCCGACACCTACGAGGGCATGGTCGTGGGCATCAACCCGCGCCAGGAGGACCTCGACATCAACGTCACCCGCGAGAAGAAGCTGACCAACATGCGTCAGTCCTCCGCCGACG
Organism: Rhodococcus sp. P3_B8; assembly: GCF_056402775.1. Classification (NCBI taxonomy): domain Bacteria; kingdom Bacillati; phylum Actinomycetota; class Actinomycetes; order Mycobacteriales; family Nocardiaceae; genus Rhodococcus; species Rhodococcus sp. P3_B8. The sequence goes on along the minus strand of NZ_JBFUGT010000030.1, from coordinate 8,628 downwards.
TGATGGAGACCCTCGCCAAGCCCATCAAGCTCGAGCTCGAAGGCGCGATGGAGTTCTGCGCCGGCGACGAGTGCGTGGAGGTCACCCCGGAGGTCGTGCGCGTGCGCAAGGTGCACTTGTCGGCCACCGACCGTGCCCGTGAGCGTTCACGCTCCAAGGCCCGCGACAAGGCTGCTCTGTAGTCGGCACGTCCGACCACGTCATACACAACCGGGCGAATGTACCTTCGGTCGATCGCCGGCCGAAGGTACATTCGCTCGTGGGTTTCCGGAGCCTTCCGGTATCTCTGAGGAAAGGCGGCGCGGTGGTTGCTGGGGGTCGACTCGCGAGAGTTCGAGGAGTACGGGGCCGTAGGCGCGGGAACGGTGCGGCGGTGACCGCGCTCCTGCTGGCAGTGTCGACGGCGATGCTCACGTCGTGCACCGCCGATCCGCCCCCGCCGGTCGAGAGCACCGACAGCCCCAAGCCGACGGTGTCGCCGACCGAGAAGCAGCCCGTCGTCGTCGCCATCGACGACGTGGGCAGCGGATTCAACCCGCACCTCCTGTCGGACCAGTCGCCGGCGAATTCCGCGGTCAGCGCCCTCGTGCTGCCGAGCCCGTTCCGGCCGGTGCCCGATCCTGCCCGCCCGGGCGGCAGCACCTGGATTCCCGACTCCTCGCTGGTGATCTCCGCGGACGTCACGTCGCAGGAACCGTTCACCGTCACGTACCAGCTGCGGAACGAGGCGCAGTGGTCCGACGGCGCGCCCATCGCCGCCGAGGACTTCCGCTATCTGTGGCAGCAGATGATCAGTGCCCCCGGCGTGGTCGACCCCGCAGGCTACGAGCTGATCGAGGACGTCAGGTCGTCCGGTGGCGGCAAGACGGTCAGCGTCGTCATGAAGGCCGCCTACCCGGCGTGGCGTGAACTCTTCACCGACCTGCTGCCGTCGCATCTCATCAAGGATTCCCCCGGCGGCTTCGCGACCGGACTGTCCGAGAACATTCCGGTGTCGGGCGGGCACTTCCACATCAAGTCGATCGACCGCGGACGCGACGAGATCCTGCTCGAACGCAACGACCGGTTCTGGGACAAACCGGCGACGCCCGACCAGATCCTGATGCGCCGCGACGGCACCCCGTCGCAGCTCGCCGACTCGATGCGCAACAACGACACGCATATCGTCCAGATTCACGGGGGCACAGCCACTTCCGCCCAGCTGGCGGCGATCCCGACGGTGCGGACGGGTTCGTCTTTCCAACCGCGCGGACTCGACCTCACGCTGAACGGCCGGGTTCCCGAACTCGCGGACGTCCGGGTGCGGAAGAGTCTTCTGGAGCTGCTGGACACCGACCTGCTCGCCGTCGTCGGCGCCGGCAGTGAGGCGGCGGCGGTCCCGGCGCGCTCGCAGGTCTACGCCCCCTCCGATCCCGGTTACACCGCGACCGCACCCGCACGGCCGGGCCGCGAACAGGTGCTCGCGCAGCTGGCCGAGTACGGATACGTCGCCGAAACTTCCACGGGCACCGTCGTTCCCACAGGCGTGGCGCCGTCGACCCGGCTCGTCCGCGACGGCGTCCCGCTGACGCTCGCCATCGGGACACCCGAGGGTGACGACACCGCCAGTGCAGTCGCCAACACGGCCGCCGACGAGTTGCGCGGCGCCGGTGTCGACGCCACCGTGACGTCGCTGCCCGCCGAGGAGTTGTACGGGGAGTCGTTGAGCAAGGGTGAGATCGGGGCGGTCGTGGGTTGGTCGCGCGCCGGATCCGACCCGGCGACGGCGCTGGCCTCCCGTCACAGTTGCCCGCCCGCAGTGGTCGCGGCAACGCAGCCGAACACCGAACCCGCCGACCCCGAACGTGATTCGGTTGCGGAGGCCGAGGCCCCGTCGAATCTGTCGGGAGTCTGCGACCCCACCCTTCAGCCGTCCATCGACGCCGCGCTGCGGGGGGTCGGTGATGTGCCGCAAGCTCTCGCCGACGCCGACCGCAAACTGTGGGATCTGGCCGCGGTGCTACCGATCATGCAGGACCGCACACTCGTCGCGGCGGGACCTGGCGTCGACGGGGTGTCGCTGTCGGGGGCCGTGCCGGTCGGAATATTCAGTGACGCAGCGGACTGGAGCAGGATCAAGGAATGAGTGAGCGGCGACTTCTGCTGGTTCATGCCCATCCCGACGACGAGGCCCTCACCACCGGCGGCACCATCGCCCGCTACGCCGCCGAGGGCGCCGACGTTCACGTCCTGACGTGCACGCTCGGCGAGGAAGGCGAGGTGATCGGCGACGAGTGGGCGCAGCTGGTCGTCGCCGCCGCCGATCAGCTCGGCGGTTTCCGGATCGGCGAACTGACGTCCGCGCTGTCGTGTCTCGGTGTGGGAAGGCCGCGGTTCCTGTCGGGGGCGGGGCACTTCCGTGATTCCGGTATGGCGGGCACGGCGTCGGCGGCCAACCCGCGCGCCTTCGTCAACGCCGACCGCGACTCCGTGACCGCCGCGATGGTGGCCGTCATCCGGGAACTGCGGCCGCACGTCGTGGTCACCTACGACCCGGACGGCGGGTACGGGCACCCCGACCACATCCAGGAGCACACGGTCACCACCGCGGCCGTCGAGGCGGCGGGTTCGGCGCAGTACCCGGACTGCGGCGAACCGTGGGAGGTCGCAAAGCTGTACTGGACGGTGACCGAGGCGAGCGCGCTCGAGTCGGGAATCTGCCGTATCGGCGACATCCCCGACGGCTGGCGGTTGCCGGAGCCCGGCGAATTGCCGAGCGTCCCGGACGCGGACGTGACGACGGTGATCGACGTGCGGGGCGTGCTCGACGCGAAGAGGGAAGCGCTGTCGGCGCACGCCACCCAGGTGACGGTGGCGCCGAGCGGCACCGAGTACGCGCTCTCCAACGACATCGCACAGCCGATTCTGGCGGAGGAACACTTCGTGCTGGTCCGCGGCGCCGCCGGGGAGCGGGACGCCGACGGCAGGGAACGGGACCTCTTCGGTGGCATCGGTCACTGACCGCAGGTATCTGTGACGAGCCTTACGTATTACACTGTGGCCCACGTCACGCAGCGGCCCCGGTCGAGTCCGCGTGTCACCCGTCAGGAGAGGCGATAGATGTACAACTGGGATGTTCAGAACGCCATCGTCGCGTTCGTCGATACGCTCCGGCCGTCGTGGCCGGCCCAGCACGACCTGTACTACAGCGTGCTGTACGGATTCGCCGACATGCAGAGCCATTTGCTGACCCTGCTGGGCTACCCGCCCGTCGCCTGATCCACTATTGACACATGACCGTCGGCACCGCAGCGAAACCCGGGCACCTCGATGTTCTGGGGAGGGTCACCCTCGCGCTGCTGGTGTTCGACGGTTTTCTGTGCGCCGTCCTCTCGGTGCTCTTCCTGCCCACCTACCTCGGCGCCACGCCGTTCCCGATCAGCATCCTCGCCGCCGCGGTCGCCAACCTGGCGCTGGTGATCGCAGCCAGGTCGACGACCGGCCGGGTGGGCACGGGCGTGCTGCCGCTCACGGGGTGGGGGTTCGGTTTCCTGCTCTGCATGTTCGGCGGTCCGGGCGGCGACGTGCTCATGCTCGCGTCCGTCTGGACGCTCCTGCTCCTGATCGGTTCACTGGTCCCGGCGGCGGTCTACCTGTGGAAAGTCAGCGCGAAGGCGGCGTTCGGATCTGTTTCACCGACGGTGGGCGAGGGTACGCGGTAGCGACCAGCAGTCTGCTGAAGGAGCACCGCGATGACAGATCAGAACTTCACGACCGACGACGCCGGCATCCCGGTACCGAGTGACGAGCACTCGCTCACGATCGGGACGGACGGGCCGATCCTGCTCCAGGATCACTATCTGATCGAGAAGATGGCCCAGTTCAACCGCGAACGCGTTGCGGAGCGCCAACCGCACGCCAAGGGAGGCGGGGCGTTCGGACGGTTCGAAGTTACCGAAGATGTCTCCGCCTACACGAAAGCCGATCTATTCCAACCTGGCAAGAAGACGGACCTGCTGATCAGGTTCTCGTCCGTGGCCGGCGAGCGCGGCAGCCCGGACACGTGGCGCGACCCACGTGGATTCGCCGTGAAGTTCTACACCGACCAGGGCAACTACGACATGGTCGGGAACAACACACCTGTTTTCTTCGTGCGCGACCCGATGAAGTTCCAGGACTTCATCCGCTCGCAGAAGCGGCGTGCCGACAACAACCTCCGCGACCACGACATGCAGTGGGACTTCTGGACGTTGTCCCCGGAGTCGGCGCACCAGGTCACGTGGCTCATGGGCGACCGCGGCATCCCGCGCACCTGGCGGCACATGAACGGGTACTCCAGCCACACGTACATGTGGGTGAACGCCGCCGGCGACAAGTTCTGGGTGAAGTACCACTTCAAGACCGACCAGGGCATCGAGTTCTTCACGCAGCACGAGGGCGACCAGATGGCGTCCATGGACACCGATTACCACACGCGAGACCTGTGGGAGCACATCGAGGGCGGCGAGTACCCGAGCTGGACCTTGAACATGCAGATCATGCCGTTCGCGGATGCCGACGACTACCGGTTCAACCCGTTCGACCTCACCAAGGTGTGGCCGCACAGCGACTACCCGCTGATCCCCGTCGGCCGGATGACGCTCGACCGCAACCCCACGGACTACCACTGTGAGATCGAACAGGCCGCGTTCGAGCCCAGCAACCTGGTCCCCGGCATCGGCTCGAGCCCGGACAAGATGCTCATCGGCCGGCTGTTCTCCTACCCGGACGCCCACCGCTACCGTATCGGCGCCAACTACAAGGAGCTGCCCGTCAACAGGCCGCACGTGCCCGTCCGCTCGTACTCGAAGGACGGCAACATGCGGCACCACAACCCCGGGGATCCGGTCTACGTGCCGAATTCCAAGGGCGGCCCGCACGCCGACCCGTCGCAGGTCGGGGCGACCGCCACCTGGTACAGCGCCGGCGACATGGTCCGCTCTCCGTACGCGCTCCACAGGGAGGACGACGACTGGGGGCAGGCCGGGACGATGGTCCGTGAAGTGCTCGACGACGCCGCCCGGGACCGCTTGGTGGACAACATCGTCGGCCATCTGCTGAACGGCGTCAGCGAACCGGTTCTGGCGAAGGCGTTCGAGTACTGGCGCAACGTCGACAAGACCCTCGGCGATCGGATCGCCGACGGTGTCGGGAAGAAACAATCGGAGACCGATCCCAAGGCGGGCGAACAGGCCAATGCGGCGCGCAGCAGCGCGCAGGCGAAGGCCTAACTCTCGAACGCCACCGGGTGCCGGGGCTGGTACAGCATCATCTCGCCCGCCCCGGGAATCTGCAGCGACGTGGTGAGGCCGTACCCGTCGTCGCGGATCCCGCGGGTGAACTCGGCGCCCTTGGCCTCGAGTTCCGCAACGGTCGATTCGATGTCGTCGCACATCAGCGAGATCTCGTGGTGCGGCCGCGTCGACCACGGCTCACCGCCCCGATCGTCCGAGGTGGGGTGCACACCCAGCTCGGACGGTCCGGTGCGGAAAATCAGCCAACCGCCGCCGGCGTCGACGTGTGACCAGCCGAGCACGTCGCGGAAGAAGTCGCGGGCCGCCTCGGCGTCGTCGGCGTAGACCAATGTGTGCACAGCAGTGATCATGTGGGCAGCTTAGTGCGATTCGTCCGTCACACTGGGAGAATGTCGAACGACGAACTTTCCGGACTGACCATCGCCGTCACCGCCGAACGCCGGGCCGCCGAGTTCATCACGCTCCTCGAACGGCACGGGGCCGCCATCGTCCACACACCGGCCATCCACGTGCTGCCGCTCGTCGACGACACCGATCTGCGGTCCCGCACCGCCGACATCATCGCGTCGCCGCCGGACCTACTCGTCGTCAGCACCGCCGTCGGATTCCGCGGATGGCTGGACGCGGCGCGGGCCTGGCACGAGGAGGACGCACTGCTCGCCGCCCTGCAATCGGCGCGGATCATCACCCGCGGTCCCAAGGCGAAGGGCGCCGTCCGCGGCGTCGGCCTGCGCGAGGAGTGGTCGCCGGAAACCGAATCGTCCGAAGAGGTGCACCAACACCTCGTCGCCGAGGGTGTGCGCGGTCTACGAGTCGCGGTCCAGTTGCACGGCACCATCACCGAATGGGAACCGATGACCGACCTGAGCGTCTCCCTCGCCGGCGCCGGGGCCGAGACGACGGCCGTGTCGGTGTACCGGTGGATCAGACCCGAGAACCAGCAGCCGCTGCTCACACTGCTCGACCAGATCATCCGAGCCGAGGTCGACGCCGTCACCTTCACCAGCGCACCCGCCGTGTCGTCGCTCCTCAGCACCGCGAAGGACATCGACCGCGTCGAGCCCCTCCTGCACGCATTCGCAGGTCCGGTCGCACCCGTCTGCGTCGGCTCGGTGACCGCCTCGCCCCTCACCGCCCTCGGCGTCGACACCATGCAACCCGCCCGCCCCCGGCTCGGCAGCATGGCCAAATACATCATCGAGGAACTCCCGAACCGGCGGTAGCTGGGGTGAACGGCACCTTCGACGCTTCTGACAGGTCGGATGTACCGTTCGCCCCCCGAGGTGTGGTCACCCGATCAAGCCGGCGACGCGGGCGGCCTCGGAGAGCACCGACTCGAGCATGGCGGGCGTGAGGCGGCCGGTGAAGGTGTTCTGCTGGCTGACGTGGTAGCAGCCGAACAGGTGCAGGGGACGTTCGGCGCCGGGGAGTTCGACGTGCGCGCCGTGCCCGAACTTGGGTCGTGGCCGGGGGACGGCCCAGCCGGCGTCGTTGAGGACGGGGAGCAGCGACTGCCAGCCGAATCCGCCGAGCACGATCACCGACCGCAAGTGGGGTTGCAGGATGCGCAGTTCGGCGTCGAGCCAGTGGCGGCAGTTGTCGCGTTCGTCCGGGGTGGGCTTGTTCGCGGGCGGTGCGCAGTGCACCGGGGACGTGATGCGGACGCCGAACAGTTCGAGGCCGTCGCCGATGTGGGTGGCGGTGGGCTGGCTTGCGAGTCCCACGGCGTGGAGTGCGGCGTAGAGGAAGTCGCCGCTGCGGTCGCCGGTGAACATGCGCCCGGTGCGGTTCGCGCCGTGGGCGGCGGGGGCGAGACCGACGATCAGCAGGGACGCGTCGGGTGGACCGAATCCGGGAACCGGACGTCCCCAGTAGGTTTCGTCGCGGAACGACGCGCGCTTCTCGCGTGCGACCGTTTCCCGCCACTCGACGAGGCGGGGGCAGGCTCGGCATTCGATCAGCTGCGCGTCGAGACCGGCGATGTCGGTCAGCGCCGCGCCCACACGTCACCTCCGCCGGGTGTCACCGACTCGACGAGCGACCACGCCTGGTCGGCAGGCAGATCGATCACCAGGTATTTTCCGGTGCCTGCGGGTGTGGCGGCGATGATGGTCGCCACCCCGGCCCGCCGCTGGAAGAATGTCTGCCGGACGGTCCACCCGATGATCCCGTCGGCTTCGAGGCTGTCCCGGGCGCGGTCGAGGGAGCCGCTGCGGGTGATCAGCCACCCGGGGAGCACCGCATGGCCGAGGCCGCGGTACCGGTCCCACGCCAGCAGCACACCGCCGACGGCGAGCGCGACGATCGCGGCCCACGCGGCCCAGAACACGGGCCGATCGAGGATCACGAAGACCAGGGCGACGGCGAGCGCGATCTCGGCGGGAATCAGGGCCCGCGTGTAGCGCCGCCGCTGGGCGACCGGTCCGTGCGGGGTGAGCGGTGCGGCGGCCTGGCGGTGGTCGCCGATGACGGTGGCCATCACCCGTTCCGCTTCCGCGCGCGGTGCCTGGGGGAGCAGGAGTGACGACTCCCGTCTCTCGGCGCTGACGCCGGTCATGACGGCATCCAGTCGGGCGCCGCCGGCGAGTCGGAGGAGGAGTGGTTCCTTGAGGGTCGTCCCGCGCAGGCGGGCGCGGTCCAGGGTGGTCTGACGGGTCTTCAGCAGGCCGTGGCTGACGTGCAGGGTGCGGCCGTTGTCCGTCAGCGCCATGTTGCCGTACGTCAGGAGGTACCGGATGCACGCCAGGGCGCTGGCGGCGATCAGGAGGACGACGATCCCGACGACGACGGCGATCGCGATCCCGACGCGCTCAGCGGATTCGATGCCTTCGGCCACCGTCGACGAGCGGGCGAGCTTCGCGCCGATCCCGTACTGGAACGCGAGACCGACGATCGCCGCGATGGTCACCACGCCGGTCACCGAGAACGGGGCGTAGCGGACCCAGGTCGGTGTCCAGTGGCCGATCTCGGTGACCGCGGGCTCCCGCGCGATCGCGGTCGGCTCGACGTCGGGGGAGGGCTTCCGGGCGAGGAGCGCGGCCCGCAGGTCGGGAACCAGCCCGGTGGAGAGGGCGTTGAGTTCGAACTTCGCCGCGTCGGGTTTGGAACCCACCTGCTGGCCGGTGCCGATGCGCACGATCGACAGCCCGAGCAGGCGATGCAGGACCCCCGCCTCCACGTCGACGGACCGGATGCGGTTGCGTGGTACCGACAGCAGGCGTGTGCGGAACAGGCCCTGCCGCAGTTGCACGTGGACCGGGCCGATGCGGTAGCTCGTCGTGAACCAGCGCGAGATGCCGAACACCACGAACACGACGATGGCGACGAGACTCCACACGTGGTTGCCGCTCTGGGT
>NZ_JBFUGT010000029.1:0-57422 GCF_056402775.1 Rhodococcus sp. P3_B8 | reverse complement strand
GGTGTGGTGAACATCGTCAACGGCTTCGGTGTGGAGGCGGGCAAGCCGCTCGCCTCGAGCCCGCGGATCCGGAAGATCGCGTTCACCGGCGAGACCACCACGGGCCGGCTCATCATGCAGTACGCGTCGCAGAACCTGATCCCGGTCACCCTCGAACTCGGTGGCAAGAGCCCCAACATCTTCTTCTCCGACGTGCTGTCCTCCAACGACGACTACCAGGACAAGGCGCTCGAGGGCTTCACGATGTTCGCCCTCAACCAGGGCGAGGTGTGCACCTGCCCGTCGCGTTCGCTGATCCAGGAGGACATCTTCGACGAGTTCCTCGCGATGGCGGCCATCCGCACCAAGGCCGTCCGCCAGGGCGACCCGCTCGACACCGACACGATGATCGGTGCGCAGGCCTCGAACGATCAGCTCGAGAAGATCCTGTCGTACATCGAGATCGGCAAGGGCGAAGGCGCCAAGGTCGTCACCGGCGGTGAGCGTGCCGAACTCGGCGGCGACCTGTCCGGCGGCTACTACGTGCAGCCGACGATCTTCACCGGTCAGAACAAGATGCGGATCTTCCAGGAGGAGATTTTCGGTCCCGTCGTGTCCGTCACGTCGTTCAAGGACTACGACCAGGCCATCGAGATCGCCAACGACACGCTGTACGGCCTCGGCGCCGGCGTGTGGTCGCGGGACGGTGGCGTCGCCTACCGGGCGGGTCGCGACATCCAGGCCGGGCGCGTGTGGACCAACACGTACCACCAGTACCCCGCGCATGCGGCGTTCGGTGGCTACAAGCAGTCCGGCATCGGCCGCGAGAACCACCTGATGATGCTCGAGCACTACCAGCAGACGAAGAACCTGCTGGTCAGCTACGCCCAGAAGGCTCAGGGCTTCTTCTGATGGACGCAGCCCGGGCGCCTGCGCGCCTGAAGGCAACCGCCGGGGCGGTGGAGCTTCTCCGCCGCCTCGGCGGTACCCACGGGGCGCTGATGATGCATCAGTCCGGCGGGTGCTGCGACGGCTCCGCGCCGATGTGTTACCCCGACGGTGAATTCATCGTCGGCGACCGCGACGTGCTGCTCGGCGTCCTCGACCTGCGTCTCGGTGTCGGGGAGATCCCGTCCACCCGGGCCGAGGGTGCCGATGCCGTGCCCGTGTGGATCTCCGGTTCGCAGTTCGAGGCGTGGAAGCACACTCAGCTGGTGCTCGACGTGGTGCCCGGCCGCGGATCGGGATTCAGCCTGGAAAGTCCCGAAGGCATGCGCTTTCTCAGTCGTGCACGGGCCTTCACCCCGGAGGAGAACACCAGCCTCGCCGCGGAGGAGGTCATCGTGGGCCAGCGGTGGGAGCAGGGCTGGAGGCCCGCCCCGTCCCTCGAACCACAAGTGGTCGCCGAAGCCGTCGACGCATGTCCCGTGCCCGCCCGCCGCCCGGTCCCATAGCACCCGAAGCGCGCTACGACCCAGGTTTTTACGTCGCGGTCACGTTCTGCTGACACGACGTGTACACAACTCGTTCACCATTGGCCTCGGCCGTTCGATTCCGCTCCCCGAGCGGTGCGGACGAGGCACCATTCGGATCGACGTAGGGGACGGAATGTCACTCGTAGAACCATCCAAGAATTCCGGAACCGGTCAACATCACGATGCTGCCGATTTCCACTCGGAAGACAGCAGCTACCTGGAAAAACGCACGCTCCGTAAGGGTTCGGCGGGCTGGGTGCTGCTCGCCGGCCTCGGTGTCAGCTACGTGATCTCCGGCGACTACGCCGGATGGAACAACGGACTGGCCGAGGGTGGATTCGGCGGCCTGCTGATCGCCGGTGTCGTCATCGCGGGCATGTACCTGGCCATGGTGCTGGGCATGGCCGAGATGTCGTCCGCCCTGCCCGCCGCCGGCGGCGGTTACACGTTCGCGCGGCGCGCACTCGGGCCGTGGGGCGGATTCGCCACCGGCACGGCCATTCTCATCGAATACGCGATCGCGCCCGCCGCCATCGCCACCTTCATCGGCAGCTACGTCGAGTCACTGAACCTGTTCGGTATCACCGACGGGTGGTGGGTGTACCTGGCGGTCTACGCCATCTTCATCGGAATCCATCTGACCGGCGCCGGCGAGGCACTCAAGGCCATGTTCGTCATCACGGCGATCGCACTGGTCGGTCTCGTGATCTTCGCGGTCTCCGCGATCGGTCTGTTCGACGCGGGCAACCTCACCGACATCGCCGCGACCGATGCGGTGGGCGCGTCGAGTTTCCTGCCGTTCGGCGCATTCGGAATCTGGGCGGCCGTCCCATTCGCCATCTGGTTCTTCCTCGCCGTCGAAGGCGTGCCGCTGGCCGCGGAGGAAGCCCGCGAGCCGGAGAAGAACGTGCCGCGCGGCATCATCATCAGCATGCTCATCCTCATCGTCACGGGGGCAACTGTCCTGTTCCTCGCTACCGGAGCGCTGGGTGCCGAGAGCCTGTCCACGTCCGGCAATCCGCTGGTCGAGGCGCTCGGTGACGGAACCGCGGCCAAGGTCGTCAACTACATCGGACTGGCCGGCCTCGTCGCCAGCTTCTTCTCGATCATGTACGCCTACTCGCGGCAGACGTTCGCGCTGTCCCGCGCCGRCTACCTGCCGACGAGTCTGTCGATCACCAACTCACGGAAGGCGCCCACTCTCGCCCTCATCGTGCCGGGTGTCATCGGGTTCGTGCTGTCGCTCACCGGTGAAGGCGCGATGCTGCTGAACATGGCGGTGTTCGGCGCGGCCGTCAGCTACGTGCTGATGATGGTCAGCCACATCGTCCTCCGCAGGCGTGAGCCGGAGATGAAGCGGCCGTACCGCACCCCGGGCGGCATCATCACCACGTCGTTCGCGCTCGTCATCGCCGCCGCCGCGGTGATCGCCACCTTCCTCGTCGATCCGGTCGCCGCACTCTGGACGCTGATCGCATTCGCGGCCTTCATGGCGTACTTCGGCCTGTACAGCCGCCATCACCTCGTTGCCAATTCGCCCGACGAGGAGTTTGCTGTTCTTGCGAAGGCAGAGGAAGAATTGGAATGACCACCTACAGTCACGGAGTCGCGGGAACCGGGTACACGTTCGACGGTCTCGTCGACCTCATGGCCAAGGCGACTCCGCTCCGCAGCGGAGACGAACTGGCCGGGTGCGCGGCGTCCTCCGACGCCGAACGCGCCGCCGCGCAGTGGGCGCTGGCCGACGTCCCGCTCGGCACGTTCCTGAACGAACTCGTCGTTCCCTACGAGGACGACGAGGTCACGAGGCTCATCATCGACTCGCACGACCGGGTCGCGTTCGGCGAGATCTCCCATCTCACCGTCGGCGGCCTGCGCGACTGGCTGCTGGACGTCGCGGCGCGAGACGGTGCGGCCGAGACGTTCCGTCGCGTCGCCCCGGGGCTGACACCGGAGATGGTCGCGGCGGTCAGCAAGATCATGCGCAACCAGGACCTCATCGCGGTCGCGCGGGCCGTCACCGTCACCGCGGGGTTCCGGACGACGCTCGGCGTACCGGGACACCTGGCAACCCGGCTGCAGCCCAACCATCCCACCGACGACCCGCGCGGAATCGCGGCCGCCACGCTCGACGGCCTGCTGCTCGGCTGCGGTGACGCCGTGATCGGAATCAACCCGGCCACCGATTCGCCGCACGCCACCGCGGAACTGCTCCACCTGCTCGACGACATCCGTCAGCGCTTCGACATTCCGGCGCAGTCGTGCGTGCTGTCGCACGTGACCACCACGATGGGCCTGATCGAGGAAGGCGTTCCCGTCGACCTCGTGTTCCAGTCCATCGCCGGAACACAGGGCGCCAATTCCAGTTTCGGTGTGGACATTTCGCTGCTCCGTGAGGCCAACGCGGCCGGCCGGTCCCTGAAACGCGGCACCGTCGGCGACAACGTCATGTATCTCGAAACCGGTCAGGGCTCGGCGCTCAGTGCGGGCGCCCACCTCGGCACGGGTGGCAGGCCCGTCGACCAGCAGACCCTCGAGACCAGGGCGTACGCGGTGGCCCGTGATCTCGAACCACTGCTGATCAACACGGTGGTCGGGTTCATCGGTCCGGAGTACCTGTACGACGGCAAGCAGATCATCAGGGCCGGGCTCGAGGATCACTTCTGCGGAAAGCTCCTGGGCCTGCCGATGGGTGTCGACGTCTGCTACACCAATCACGCCGAGGCCGACCAGGACGACATGGACACGCTGCTCACCCTGCTCGGGGTGGCAGGCGCGGCCTTCGTCATCGCGGTACCCGGCGCGGACGACGTCATGCTCGGGTACCAGAGTCTGTCGTTCCACGACGCGCTGTACGCACGTCAGGTGCTCGGACTCAGACCGGCACCGGAATTCGAGGATTGGATGCGCCGTCTCGGCATGGTCGACGACGCGGGACGGGTCCTGCCGGTCGACGCTGCGGCGTCGCCGCTGCGGGCGCTGACGGTGGCACGATGAGCGATCCTGTGGTGCAAGACTTCTGGGCGGAACTGCGGGCCACGACGCAGGCGCGTATCGGTCTCGGCCGCACCGGTGACGCCCTGCCCACGCAGCGCGTCCTCGAGTTCCGGTCGGCGCACGCCGCCGCACGTGACGCCGTCCACCAGCCGCTCGACGCGGAGGCGCTGGCCGAGCAGGTCGAGGCCGTGGGCCTGGGCAGGCCGGTGGTCGTCACGAGTCAGGCGTCGGACCGCAGCGAGTACCTGCGGCGGCCCGACCTGGGCCGCACGCCGGCCGACCTGTCCGCGGTTCCCGTGGGAACGGCCGAGGTGGGATTCGTCCTCGCCGACGGGTTGTCGCCCCGGGCGCTCACCGATCACGGGGTGTCCCTGCTGTCCGCTCTGGTCGACGAGTTCGGCGGGACGTACTCGCTGGCGCCGCCGGTGATCGCGACCCAGGCCCGGGTGGCGCTCGGAGACCACATCGCGCAGGCGCTGGGCGTGCAGACGCTCGTCCTGCTGATCGGGGAGCGGCCCGGATTGTCGGTGGCCGACAGTGTCGGTGTCTACCTCACGCACCTCGCGCGTCCCGGACGCACCGACGCGGACCGGAACTGCGTGTCCAACATCCACCCACCCGAAGGGCTCGGCTACGAACTCGCGGCCCGCGTCGTGGCGGGTCTCGTGTCCGGCGCCAGGAAACTGGGCCGGTCCGGAGTGGAGTTGAAGGACACGTCCCGTGCCGATGCGCTCGCAGCCCCCTCGGAGATCCTCGAACTGTAGTCGTGTTATCTAAAGGGCGGCAGGTCCGGCCGGACCTGCGGAGAACCGCCCTGGACGGGGTGTGACGAGGAGAGATCTATGGCCTTCGCTGGCAATGTGGACGAGTTGGCCCTGCTGCAGGCGGTCCGGTTGAAAGAGCAGGTCAGCGCGGCTGTTCTGGCCGAGCATCTCGGCGTGAGCGCCGCGTCCGCGCAGGCCGCCTACGACGCGCTGCTGACCCAGGGCAAGGCGCAGGAAGTCTCGGACGGCCGGATCGGGCTCACCGAGGCCGGGCTGTCGGAGCTCGAGGATCAGCTCGACGCCGAGCGGGTGTCCATCGACGAGGACTCCATCGCGGAGGTGTACGAGAGCTTCGTGCCGTTCCATGAGGAGTTCGTCGGACTGATCGATTCGGCCGACGCCGATCAGCTGGCCGACCTGGACCGCCGGGCGTCGGTCGTGTTCGACGACCTGTCGGCGTTCGTGCCCCGGTTGTCCCGCTACCAGGACCTGTTCGCCGACGCCCTCGCGAAAGTCGCTGCGGGGGAGACGAAGTGGATCTCGGAACCCGTGATCGACTCGTACGCCACCGTGTGGACCGAACTCCGCAAGGAACTGCTCGGCGCGTCCGGCACCGCCGAGTGACGTGACACGCGTCACCACCCCCCCTATTCGGGGGTGGTGACGCAGTGAGCCGGATCACTACTTTTCCTCTCATCCGGGATACGCCCACCCAGGGTGTTCCCCACGGACCACGGAGGAATCGAGTGACCACAGTCTCCAACTCGGGTGCGGGCGCCCCCCACGCCCCCACACCGGTGCGCCAGGGCGGTACCAGCGTCCGCAAGGTGGCCATCGCCAGCGGCATCGGCACGACCATCGAGTTCTACGACTTCTTCATCTACGGCACCGCCGCAGCCCTGGTGTTCCCCACGGTGTTCTTTCCCGCCCTCGGCTCCACCGCTGGCACCGTCGCCTCCTTCGCGACCTTCGCCGTCGCGTTCGTCGCCAGGCCCGTGGGTGCGATGCTGTTCGGCCACTACGGTGACCGGATCGGACGTAAGAAGACGCTGATCTCCACGCTCATCCTGATGGGTGTCTCGACGTTCCTGATCGGCCTGCTGCCCGGTGCCGCGACGATCGGGGTCGCGGCACCGATCCTGCTGGTGCTGCTGCGTTTCGGTCAGGGATTCGCCGTCGGCGGCGAGTGGGCGGGCGCCACACTGCTGACGGCGGAGTACGCACCCCCGGGCAAGCGCGGCCTCTACGCGATGTTCCCGCAACTCGGCCCCGCGGTGGCCTTCATCCTCTCCAGCGCCACGTTCCTCGTCACCGGCACCCTGCTCGGCGACACCAACGAGGTCTTCCTCGAGTACGGGTGGCGGATTCCCTTCCTGTTCAGCGCCGTCCTGGTCGGCATCGGCCTCTACATGCGGCTGGCGATCGAGGAGACACCGGTGTTCCGCGCGGCCCAGCTGGCCGACCGTGCCGACGCGACCCCGCGGAGCCTCCCGCTGATGGACGCCTGGCGGTACCAGACCAAGGAGATCCTCCTCTCGGCCGGCGCGCTCGCCACACTGTTCGCGTTCTTCTACATGGGCACAGCGTTTCTCACCAGCTACGGCACCAAGACCCTCGGGTTCAGCCGCCCGTTCGTACTGACGGTCGGGATCGCCTCGGCCGTGGTCTTCGGATTCACGATCGTCGTCTCCGCTCTGTACTCGGACCGGATCGGGCGTCGACGGGTCATCATGATCTCCTGCGGACTGGCCGTCGTGTGGGCGCTCGCACTGTTCCCGCTGCTCGACACCGGTTCACCCCTCGCGTTCACGATCGGCGTGATGGTCACGCTCGCCATCTTCGGAATCGCGTACGGCCCCTGCGGCGCCCTGCTTCCGGAAATGTTCCAGACGCGCTACCGCTACACCGGCGCCGGACTCGGCTACAACCTCGCCGGCGTGCTCGGCGGCGCCGTGCCGCCGCTGATCGCCGCACCGCTGGCGTCCGCGTACGGCAGCGCCGCGATCGGCGTGATGCTCGCCGTCCTCGGCGTGGTGAGCCTGCTGTGCACGAAGGCCCTGGTGGAAACGAAAGACGACGCGCTCTGACAGGGCCGGCGAGGGGTGTCCGGACTTCGCACAGATACCGTCGCCCCTCGCCGTGCAGTATGCCCTGGATCACATCAACCAAGAGTAAGTTCGACCGCGGAAGGGCCTTCGGGTCTGCCCGTCCCGTAGGCGCCCGAACGGGCTCCTGGAGAGGAAGAGTGATGACAACCCCGCTTCCCAGCTACACCAACGGCGTGTGGGACGCCCCGATGCTCGGCGACACCATCGGAGACAACTTCGACCGGACCGTGGCGGCTCACGGTGATCGTGACGCCCTGGTCGACCGGCCCTCGGGGCGGCGGTGGACGTACGCGGAGCTGAGGCGGGACGTCGACGCCGTGGCGGCGGGGTTGCTGAAGCGGGGTATCGGRAAGGGCGACCGGGTGGGGATCTGGGCGCCGAACTGCCYGGAGTGGACGCTGATCCAGTTCGCGACGGCCAAGATCGGCGCCGTGCTCGTCAACATCAACCCCGCCTACCGGGCGCACGAGTTGAAGTATGTGCTCGATCAGGCCGGTATCCGTCTGCTGGTGTCGGCGCCCGAGTTCAAGTCCTCCGACTACGCGGCCATGATCGAGGAGGTCCGGCCCCAGTGCCCCGACCTCGAGATGGTGGTGCTCCTCGGCAGTGCCGAGTGGAGCCGGCTGGCGTCGGACGGCATGGCTGCGCACGCCGCCGACCCGTCCCTGCTGCCTGCCGCGCAGGCGGCCCTGTCCTCGGACGACCCGATCAATATCCAATACACCTCGGGGACAACCGGATTCCCCAAGGGCGCGACGCTCAGCCACCACAACATCCTGAACAACGGGTACTTCGTCGGCGAGCTGTGCCACTACACGGAGAACGACCGCGTCTGCATCCCGGTGCCGTTCTACCACTGCTTCGGCATGGTGATGGGCAACCTGGCCTGCACGAGTCACGGCGCGACCATGGTCATCCCCGGGCCGTCCTTCGACCCGAAAGCCACGCTGCAGGCCGTCGAAGCGGAGAAGTGCACGTCGCTGTACGGGGTGCCGACGATGTTCATCGCCGAACTCGCCGAACCGGACTTCGCATCGTTCGACCTGTCGAGTCTGCGGACCGGAATCATGGCCGGATCACCCTGCCCGGTGGAGGTGATGAAGCAGGTCATCGAACAGATGGGGATGGCCGAGGTCTCCATCTGTTACGGCATGACCGAGACGTCGCCGGTGTCGTTGCAGACCCGGTCGGACGACACGATCGATCAGCGCGTGTCGACGGTCGGCCGGGTCGGCCCGCATCTCGAGGTCAAGATCGTCGATCCGGCAACGGGGTTGACCGTTCCGCGGGGCACGCCGGGCGAGCTCTGCACCCGGGGTTACTCGGTGATGCTCGGGTACTGGAACAACCCGGAGAAGACCGCCGAAGCGATCGACGCCGGACGATGGATGCACACCGGCGACATCGGTGTGATGGATTCCGACGGCTACGTCGCGATCACCGGGCGGATCAAGGACATGGTCATCCGCGGCGGCGAGAACGTCTATCCCCGCGAGATCGAGGAGTTCCTGTACACGCATCCGGACATCCTCGACGCCCAGGTCATCGGGGTGCCGGACGCGAAGTACGGCGAGGAACTGATGGTGTGGGTGCGGATGAAGGACGGTACCGAACCCCTGGACGCGGCGAAGGTGCGCGAGTTCTGCACCGGCAAGCTCGCCCACTACAAGATCCCGAAATACGTGCACGTCGTCGACGACTTCCCGATGACGGTGACGGGCAAGGTGCGCAAGGTCGAGATGCGCGAGCAGTCCCTCGACCTGATCGGGCGCACCTGACCCGCCTCGTCACCTGGTCCGCAGCAACGTCGCGACGGCGTCGAACAGCGTGTTCCAGTTCGGGCGTCGACACGGGGGCAGCTCTTCACCCCAGCGTCCCGGCGATCGCGTCGAGCCCGGCGGCCGCACACGCCTGATCCCGCATTCCGTCGGGAGCGCCGCCGACGCCGATTCCCGCGATCGACCCGCCGGCCGACTTCACGCTCACCCCGCCGGCGAGGAACAACGTGCCGGGAAGGTCGGCGACCGTCGCGCCGTCGCCCTTGGCCCGTTCGCTCAGATCACTGGTGTTCGCGCCGAACGCGGCAGCGGTGTACGCCTTCTGACGCGCCGCCTCCACGGTGTGCTGAGCGGCATTGTCCCCGCGCAACATCGCCTGCACGTTGCCGGCGCGATCGACCACCGACACGGTGACGAACCCGAGCCCGTCGGCCTGGCACTTCGCGAGCGCCGCCTGCGCTGCGGCCTGCGCAGTGCCGATACCGAGACGGTTCTGGCTCACCACGCCGTCCGCACCGTCGATCGCGGCCGGCGCGGCGGCGGTCGCCACCGGAGTGGACGTCGGACTCGCCTCGTCGGACGCGGACGTGCCGCACGCCGAGGTGGCGACGATCGCGGCGAGCGGGACGGTGATCGCCAGAATGCGGGGCAGGCGGTGGAAGGTGCGCATCGGAGGGCCTTTCGGGAAGTGACGAGCTGACGTGACCAGCCTGGCCCGGCGGTGCCGGTGACCGCATCGGGCCGCCGGCGCTCCCGAACTCATCCGTCCGGCCCCGGCAGATCATCCGAACGGTGGATCCGCGACCCACGGCACATCCGTAGGATCAGTCGACGTGACGACACCCGTGGACGGAGTGGACAGGCCGGACGGCGCGGGTCTGCGCGGCCCGCTCGCTACCGCCATCCATGTGTCGTTCTACGTCCTTCTCGCGACGTCGACGGCGCGGTACCTTACGTACCACGGCGTGAGCGGACGGTTCGTCGTGGTGGTCGCGTTGATCGCCGCGCTTGCCGCGTCGTACACGGTCACCGCCGTGGTCGCACGGCGGGGAGGCGTGTGGGAACCGTGGGTATGGCCGGTCCTGACGACGTGGGCGGTGCTCGTCTGGCTCGCGCCGAGTTTCGCCTGGTGTGCATTTCCCATGTTCTTCCTGTGCACGCGGGCGTACCCGAGCCGGATCGCGTACCCGGTCGTCGGGGTTCTAGCCGTCCTCACCTCGGTGGCGTTCTTCACCTTCTCCGGCCGCACCGAGTGGGCCGTKCTGGTGGGACCGCTGTGCACCGGGGCGCTGATCGTCATGGCGTACAGCCAGATCGAGCGGGACGGCCGGGAACGGATGCGACTGCTCCGCCAGGTGGCGGAGACCCGGTCCCGGCTCGCGGAGACCGAGCGGGAGGCGGGGGTGCTCGCCGAACGTGAACGACTGGCCCGCGAGATCCACGACACCGTGACGCAGGGGCTGACCAGCAGCCTGCTCCGCCTCGAGGCGGCCGAGCAGATCTGGGCGCAGGCAGATCCGCGGACGGAGGAACGGGCACGTGAGGACGTCCGCGTGGCGACCGGAACGTTGCGCGAGAACCTGGCGGAAACCCGCAGTCTCGTGCACCATCTCGCGGCGCCCAAACTGGAATCCCAGCCACTCGACGCGGCACTGCTCGCCGCCGCGCGCACGCACCACCCGCGGGCGGAGCTCCGGATCGTGGGCACTCCGATCGCGATTCCGGCGGAGGTGACGCACGCTCTGCTGCGGATCACCCAGAGCGCGGTGTCCAACATCGCCCGGCACGCCCACGCCGAGACCGTGGGCGTCACGTTGACATACCTTCCGGAGGCCGTCGCCCTCGACATCTTCGACGACGGCACCGGTTTCGACCCCGCGCCCACCGGATCTCCCTCGGCGCGCGGCGGATACGGTTTGCGCGCGATGCGCAGCCGCGTCGAGCAACTGGGCGGCACGTTCACCGTCGAGAGCGCGCCGGGCGAGGGCACCGTGGTGGCCGCCCAGATACCGTGTGCGAGAGGAACCGCGGCATGACGCCAGTGACCGTGCTGTTGGTCGACGATCACGTGGTCGTTCGTGCCGGGCTGCGAGCGCTTCTCGACTCGCAGCCGGACATCGAGGTGATCGCCGAGGCGGGCACGGGGGAGGAGGCGGTCGACGCCGTGAGCACCTGCCGGCCGCAACTTGTGACGATGGACCTCGCCCTGGGCGCCGGTATCGACGGGGTCGAGGCCATTCGCCGCATCCGGCAGGTCGATCGGGCCCTGCCGGTGCTGGTGTTCACGACCTACGACACGGATGCCGACGTGGTGCGCGCCATCGACGCCGGTGCCATCGGATACCTCCTGAAGGATTCGACACCCCAGGAGATCTTCGCCGCCGTGCGCGGCGCGGCCGCAGGTCAGAGTGTGCTGTCGCCGCCCGTCGCATCGCGACTCCTGCAGCAGATGCAGCGCCCCGAGGAAGCTCTCACGCCGCGGGAGGCCCAACTGCTGACCCTGCTGGCCAAGGGCATGACCAACAAGGAACTCGGAAAAGCCCTCTTCATCAGCGAGGCGACGGTCAAGACCCATCTCGCCCACATCTACGCGAAACTCGGTGTCGACACCCGCGCCGCGGCGGTGTCCGTTGCCCTGCGACGGCAGGGCATTCGCTGAACGGAGGGGGTTCACAGCGGTACGCCGCGTGAACCTTTTGGCAACGATTTGCCGAAGCCCTGTCGAACGGGTGTCCAGGTGGCTATGTTCGAAATGAGCGGTGACCTTCCGCTCGCACCATGAATTGCGTGTTGAGAGGACAAGGGCCATGGTCATGGACATCATCGGCACCATCATCTTCGGTGCGGTCATCGGCGTTCTGGCGCGTCTCGTGATTCCGGGGAAGCAGGCGATGGGGTGGGTCATCACCGTCGTGCTCGGCATCATCGGTGCGCTGATCGGGTACTGGGTGTGGGAGGGGCTCCTCGACAAGGGGGACACCGGCGGAATCGACTGGATCCGGTGGATCATCAGCATCGCCGTAGCGGCCGTGCTGACCCTCGGATACACCTCGATGACGAGCAAGAACAGGGTGTAGGCGCGCCACATCGCACCGTCACGAGAAGGGCCCCGTCCGGTCAGGGCGGGGCCTTTCTGCGGCTTCGCCGCCCGTGCGTACTTGTCAACCGCCGGACGTTAACGAGTACTCACGGGCGCAGGCAGAGAAGCGTCATGTCGCGCAGTACTTTCCGGGTGCGCGAGGGGGTCGTGGGATCGGCGCTGTGCGGGGTCGAGTTGATGAGCCCGAACGTGGCGTGTGCCTTGGTGCGGGCATCCGTCTCGTCCAGTGACGTGTCCACCTGCAGCAGCACCTTCACCCAGATCTCCACGTAGCGCCGCTGCGTCTGCCGGACCTCCCGGCGGGCCTCGGCGGGCAGGCTCTCCAGGTCCCGGTCCTGGATGCGAATGAGGTCGGGTTCGCCGAGCGCGAAGTCCAGATGGAAGTCGATCAGACCCTCCAGGGCCGCTTCCGGGGAGGCGGCCTCCGCCACGACGAGCGACCCGCCCTCGAGCAGGCGCGTGCTGATCCCGACGAGCAGTTCGACGAGGACGGCGTCCTTGTTGGGGAAGTGCCGGTACACGGCGGGGCCGCTGATTCCCGCCGCGGAACCGAGGTCCTCGAGGCGGACACCGAGGAAGCCCCGTTCGGCGATGAGGCGGGCGGCGGCGTCGAGCAGTTGGCGGCGACGATCCGCCTTCATCTGTTCCCGGCGCGTGATCGGCGCTTCGGTGCCGTCGACGTCTGTGGTCATCGCCTTAGCTCTTTCTCGGATGTGGTCTGGACAACTCAGTTAATCACAGTTATCTTAGATTCAGTTATCGAGTATTAACTCACTCGGCACGGGCGTCAAGACGAGAAGGCGGCAGGATGGCACTGAGCGGAACCACTGCACGGGAGGGCTACCGGGCAGGGCACACGAAATTGGTGGACGAGCTGAAGTCGAGGCTGGCCGTGGCCGCGCTCGGCGGCAGCGAGAAGTCGCGCGAGCGGCACGTCAGCCGAGGCAAGCTCCTGCCCCGCGAGCGAGTGGACACCCTGCTCGACCCCGGAAGCCCGTTCCTCGAGATCTCCCCGCTCGCCGCGAACGGCCTGTACGACGACGAATGCCCCGGAGCGGGCGTCATCGCCGGCATCGGCCGGGTGTCCGGGCGGGAATGCGTGATCGTCGCCAACGACGCGACCGTCAAGGGCGGCACCTACTACCCGATGACGGTGAAGAAGCACCTGCGGGCGCAGGAGATCGCGCTGCAGAACCAGCTGCCGTGCATCTACCTCGTCGACTCCGGCGGCGCGTTCCTGCCCAGGCAGGACGAGGTGTTTCCGGACCGCGAGCATTTCGGCCGCATCTTCTACAACCAGGCCACGATGAGCGCGCAGGGCATCCCGCAGATCGCGGCGGTCCTCGGCTCGTGCACCGCGGGCGGCGCCTACGTGCCCGCGATGAGCGACGAGGCCGTCATCGTCCGCAACCAGGGCACCATCTTCCTCGGCGGTCCGCCGCTGGTGAAGGCCGCCACCGGTGAGGTCGTGACAGCGGAGGAGCTCGGCGGCGGCGACCTGCACTCGAAGGTCTCCGGCGTCACCGACCACCTCGCGGAAGACGACCAGGACGCGCTGCGGATCGTGCGGAACATCGTCGCGACCCTCGGCCCGCGCGCCGAGCGGCCGTGGGACGTGATCAGCGCCGTCCCCGCGTCGGCATCGCAGACCGACCTCTACGACGTGGTCCCCACCGACCCGCGCACCCCGTACGACGTCCACGAGGTCATCGACCGCATCGTGGACGGCAGCGAATTCCAGGAGTTCAAGGCGGAGTACGGCAAGACTCTGGTCACCGGTTTCGCGCACATCGAGGGCCACCCGGTCGGCATCGTCGCCAACAACGGCGTGCTGTTCGCCGAGTCCGCGATGAAGGGCGCTCATTTCATCGAGCTGTGCGACAAGCGCAAGATTCCACTTCTGTTCCTGCAGAACATCGCAGGCTTCATGGTCGGTCGCGACTACGAAGCGGGCGGCATCGCCAAGCACGGCGCCAAGATGGTGACCGCGGTGGCGTGCGCCCGGGTTCCCAAGCTGACCGTCGTGATCGGCGGCTCCTACGGGGCGGGCAACTACTCGATGTGCGGGCGGGCCTACTCGCCGCGGTTCCTGTGGATGTGGCCGAACGCCCGGATCTCCGTGATGGGCGGCGAGCAGGCGGCGTCGGTGCTCTCGACGGTGCGCAGCGAGCAACTCGACAGCGCGGGCAACCCGTGGTCGGCCGAGGACGAAGAGGCGTTCAAGGCGCCGATCCGTGATCAGTACGAGGCGCAGGGCAATCCGTACTACTCGACGGCCAGGCTGTGGGACGACGGCATCATCGACCCCGCCGACACCAGAACTGTTCTCGGACTGGCGCTCTCGGTGTGTGCGAACGCACCGATCGAACCGGTCTCCTACGGCGTTTTCCGGATGTGAGTGGAATGACTGAAATGACTCGGATAGATACCGTCCTGGTAGCCAACCGCGGCGAGATCGCGGTGCGCGTGATCCGCACGTTGCGGGCCATGGGAATCCGTTCCGTCGCCGTGTTCAGCGAGGCGGACCGGGACGCGCGGCACGTCCGTGAGGCCGACACGGCGGTGCTGCTCGGTCCGGCCGCGGCCCGGGAGAGTTACCTCGTCATCGAGAAGGTGATCGCGGCGGCCCGCGCCACCGGCGCGCAGGCCATCCATCCCGGTTACGGGTTCCTGTCGGAGAACTCCAAGTTCGCCGGGGCCTGCGCGGACGCGGGAATCGCGTTCCTCGGCCCGTCCGCGCACGCCATCGAGGTGATGGGCGACAAGATCACCGCCAAGAACGCGGTGGCGAAGTTCGACGTGCCCGTCGTCCCCGGCATCGCCCGTCCCGGCCTGTCCGACGACGAACTGATCGCGGCCGCAGGCGACATCGGATACCCCGTCCTCGTCAAGCCGTCGGCAGGTGGCGGCGGCAAGGGCATGCGACTGGTGGAGGAGCCGGGCGCACTCGCCGAGGCACTACGCAGCGCGCGGCGGGAGGCGGCGTCGGCGTTCGGCGACGACACCCTCTTCCTCGAACGATTCGTGCTGCGGCCCCGGCACATCGAGGTGCAGATCCTCGCGGACGGGCACGGGAACGTCGTCCATCTCGGTGAGCGCGAATGCAGTCTGCAGCGTCGCCACCAGAAGGTCATCGAGGAGGCGCCGTCGCCGCTGCTGGACGAGGCGACGCGCGCCCGGATCGGCGAGGCCGCCTGCAATACGGCGCGCAGCGTCGACTACTCCGGAGCGGGAACGGTCGAGTTCATCGTCTCCGCCGACAAGCCCGACGAGTTCTTCTTCATGGAGATGAACACCCGGCTGCAGGTCGAGCACCCGGTCACCGAACTCGTCACGGGCCTGGACCTCGTCGAGTGGCAGGTGCGAGTGGCCGCCGGTGAGCCGCTCGGCTTCACCCAGGACGACATCACCCTCACCGGTCATGCCATCGAAGCCCGCGTCTACGCCGAGGATCCGAGTCGCGGATTCCTCCCCACCGGCGGACTCGTGGCCGACGTCGTCGAACCCGCCGGTCCCGGTGTCCGGGTCGACTCCGGGCTGCAGCCCGGCACGGTGGTCGGCAGCGATTACGACCCGATGCTGGCGAAGGTCATCGCCCACGCCGGCGACCGCGCCGGTGCGCTGCGCAAGCTGGACCGGGCGCTGGCCGGCACCGGTGTGCTGGGAGTGGTCACCAACATCGAGTTCGCGCGCTTCCTGCTCGCCGATCCCGACGTGGTGGCCGGCAACCTCGACACCGGTCTGCTCGACCGACGGCTCGAGGACTTCGTCGCCGCGGAGGCCACCGACGCCGCCCTGATCGCCGCTGCGGCTTTCCGCTGGTTGCAGCGCTGGCCCGAGCGGGCACAGGCCGATCCGTGGGACGTTCCCAGCGGCTGGCGGGTCGGCGTTCCCGCGCCCACCAGCATCCGGTTGTCGTCTGCCACCCGCACCGACCACGTGCGCATCACGGGCAGTCCGTCCGAGGCCACCGCGCAGGTCGAGGACGGCGACACCCTCTCCCTGACGGCGGCGCTCGACGGGGCCACGCTCTCCGTGGTGATCGACGGCAGGCGCGAAACCTACCGGGTCGCCCAGACCGACGGGCACATCTGGCTCGCCGGTTCCGACGGCACGACGATGCTGCGTGAGGTTCGCGAACTCAGTGTCCGCACCGGCGACGTCCACGCCGGCGAGGCCGAGATCACCAGCCCCATGCCCGGATCCGTCATCGCCGTCGGTGCCGAAGCGGGCGCCCACGTCACCGCAGGCCAGACACTCGTCGTGGTCGAGGCGATGAAGATGGAGCACTCGCTCACCGCCCCCGTCGACGGCGTCGTCGACATCCTCGTCGCACCCGGTGACCAGGTGATGGTCGACCAGCTGCTCGCGCGAGTCACCCCGCACACCGACACCACCGACACGAAAGAAGACGCGTCATGACCGAATTCCTTGCCACCGGCCAGCTTCCCGACGAGTACCAGCAGTTGGCGAAGACCGTCGCCGATTTCGCCAAGAACGTGGTGGCACCGGTCGCGGCGGAACACGACGCCAACCACACGTTCCCCTACGAGGTGGTGGCGGGAATGGCCGACATGGGCCTGTTCGGCCTGCCGTTCCCCGAGGAGTACGGCGGAATGGGCGGCGACTACTTCGCACTCTGCCTGGCACTCGAAGAACTGGGCAAGGTCGACCAGAGTGTCGCGATCACCCTGGAAGCCGGCGTGTCGCTGGGCGCGATGCCGATTTACCGGTTCGGCAACGAGGAGCAGAAGCAGGAGTGGCTGCCGCAGCTGACGAGCGGCAAGAGCCTGGCCGCGTTCGGGCTCACCGAGCCGGGTGCCGGAAGCGACGCCGGCGGGACGAAGACCACCGCGAAGTTCGACAGCGGTGAGTGGATCATCAACGGCAACAAGCAGTTCATCACCAACTCCGGCACCGACATCACCAAGCTCGTCACCGTCACCGCGGTGACCGGAACGAAGGAAGGCAAGAAGGAGATCTCCACCATCCTCGTGCCGACGTCGACGCCGGGCTTCACCGCCGAGCCGGCGTACAACAAGGTCGGCTGGAACGCCTCCGACACCCACCCGCTCACGTTCTCGGACGTGCGCGTTCCCGAGGAGAATCTGCTCGGCGAGCGTGGCCGCGGGTACGCGAACTTCCTGCGGATCCTCGACGAGGGCCGCATCGCCATCGCCGCGCTGAGCGTCGGCGCCGCCCAGGGATGCGTCGACGAGTCGGTCAAGTACGCCAAGGAACGCGAGGCGTTCGGACGGCCCATCGGCCACAACCAGGCCATCGCCTTCAAGATCGCCCGCATGGAGGCGCGCGCCCACACCGCGCGCACCGCGTACTACGACGCCGCTGCCCGGATGTTGTCCGGCAAGCCGTTCAAGAAGCAGGCCGCCATCGCCAAGCTCGTCGCCTCCGAGGCCGCGATGGACAACGCCCGGGACGCCACCCAGATCCACGGCGGCTACGGATTCATGAACGAGTACACCGTGGCCCGGCACTACCGTGACAGCAAGATCCTGGAGATCGGCGAGGGCACCACCGAGGTGCAGCTGATGCTGATCGCGCGGGAGGCCGGCCTGTGACCGCGACGACCGAACCGAAGCGAATCGTTCAGCGGGGCCTGTGGTTCGAGGAGTTCGAGCTGGGAGCGGTGTACGAGCACCGTCCCGGCCGGACCGTCACGGAGGCCGACAACGTCCTCTTCACGACGCAGACGATGAACACCCAGGCACTGCACCTGGACGCCGCGTACAGCGAGAACACCCAGTTCGGTGAGCGCCTCGTCAACTCGATGTTCACCCTCTCGACCGTGGTCGGATTGTCGGTGGCACAACTGACGCAGGGGACGATCGTCGCGAATCTGGGGTTCTCGGAGATCAGTTTCCCGAAACCGCTGTTCCACGGCGACACGCTCTACGCGGAGACGAAGATCGTGGACAAGCGCGAGTCGAAGAGCAGGCCCGGCGAGGGCATCGTCACGCTCGAGCACACCGGCCGCAACCAGAACGGCGACGTGGTGGCGATCGCGGTCCGCAAGACCCTCGTCCAGAAGAAGCCGTCATGAGCTGGGAACTGCCCGGGCCCGCCTGGTTGTTCTGCCCGGCCGACCGGCCCGAACGGTATGCGAAAGCGGCTGCGGCAGCCGACGTCGTGATCCTCGACCTCGAGGACGGGGTGGCGCCCGCGGACAAGGAAGCGGCGCGGGTCGCCCTGATCGACACCCCGTTGGATCCGGATCGCACGGTGGTGCGAGTCAATCCGGTCGGAACCGAGGATCACGAGCGAGACCTTCTGGCACTCGACGGCACCCGCTACACGAGGCTGATGCTGGCGAAGTGCGAGTCCGCCGACCAGGTGCTGTCGTTGGCGCCGCGTGAGGTGATCGCCCTCGTCGAGTCGCCTCTCGGTGCGCTCGCGGTGAGCGAGATCGCGCTGGCGGCGAGCACGATCGGCGTGATGTGGGGCGCCGAAGATCTCGTGGCGGCGATGGGCGGCAACTCCAGTCGCCGCGAGGGCGGCAGCTATCGTGACGTCGCCAATCACGTGCGGTCGTCGACACTGCTGGCGGCCAAGGCGTATCACCGGCTCGCCCTGGATTCCGTATATCTCGACATCAAAGACCTCGACGGGTTGCGCGCGGAGGCGGTCGACGCCGTCGCCGTCGGATTCGACATCAAGGTCGGCATCCATCCCAGCCAGATCGCGGTGATCCGGGAGGCGTACGCGCCGTCCGACAAGGACGTCGACTGGGCGACGCGGGTTCTCGCCGCCGTCGCCGACGAACGGGGAGTCTTCGCGTTCGAGGGAAAGATGGTGGACGCGCCGGTCCTGCGTCACGCCGAGGCGATCCTGCGCCGCTCCCAGGTCGGTTCGAAGGGGAAGAGCACGTCCGAGTCCCCGCAGTAGGCGGCGAAAGAGCGCGGAACGGTCGCGCTCTCGGGGAAGATGGTGCCCATGACTGCCGATCCGCAATGGGTGCCCACCGAATCCGACGTGTGCGACGCGGTCGTCACCGATTTCGCCCGTTTCGTCGCACGGCGTCACAGCGTCCGAGTCGACGACTACCGGGCGCTGTGGCGCTGGTCGGTCGCCGACCCGGCGGCGTTCTGGCAGGACGTGTGGGACTACTTCGATATCCGGTCCGCCACCGACCCCGGACCGGCCCTCGCGGACGACGCGATGCCGGGGGCCGTCTGGTTCCCCGGGGCGACCCTCAACTACGTCGACCACGTCTTCCGGAACGCCCGCCCCGGCACACCGGCGATCCTGTACGCGGGTGAGGGCGCCACCGACATCTCCGTCGGGTGGGACGAGTTGCGGTCCGCGGTGGCGGGCCTCGCCGCGACTCTCCGCGAGCACGGAGTCGGGGTCGGTGACCGGGTCGTCGGTTACCTCCCGAACATTCCCGAGGCCGTCGTCGCGTTCCTCGCCACGGCGTCGCTCGGTGCCGTGTGGGCCGCGTGCGGACAGGACTACTCCGCGCCGGCCGCGCTCGATCGACTGGGTCAACTGGAACCGAAAGCGCTGATCACCGCGGACGGCTACCGGTTCGGGGGCAAGGAACACGATCGACTCGCCGCGTCGGCCGACCTGCGCGGCGGATTGCCGTCGCTGGCCCTCACAGTGGTCGTGCCGCGTCTCGATCCGGACGCCGCCGTCGACGGCACCCTCACCTGGGCGGAGGCC
Organism: Rhodococcus sp. P3_B8; assembly: GCF_056402775.1. NCBI lineage: Bacteria > Bacillati > Actinomycetota > Actinomycetes > Mycobacteriales > Nocardiaceae > Rhodococcus > Rhodococcus sp. P3_B8. Next base: position 37,538 of record NZ_JBFUGT010000029.1, on the reverse strand, counting down.
ACCGGCCGGGACGCCGCACTCGAGTCCGTCGCCGTCCCGTTCGACCACCCGCTGTGGGTGGTGTTCTCCTCGGGGACCACGGGCCTGCCGAAGGGCATCGTGCACGGTCACGGCGGCGTTCTCCTCGAGCACGTGAAGTCGCTCGCGCTCCAACTCGACATCGGCCGCGACGACACCCTCTTCTGGTACACCAGTCCCAGTTGGATGATGTGGAACTTCCAGACGGCGGGCCTGCTGGTGGGGGCCACCATCGTCTGCTACGACGGAAGTCCGTCCTATCCGACGCCGGATGCGTTGTGGTCCTTGGTGTCACGGCTGGGTGTGACCGTGGTCGGCACCAGTCCCGGCTATGTTCTCGCGTGCGACAAGGCGGGTGTGGTCCCCGTGCGCGAGCACGATCTGAGCGCACTCCGGGCGGTGGGGGTGACCGGGTCCACGCTGCCGGCGGCGTCGTCACTGTGGTTGTCCGAGAACGTCGGTCGCCGCGTTCCCGTCGTGTCGATCACCGGTGGGACCGACGTGGTGTCGGCGTTCGTCGGGGGAGCGCGGAACGTCCCGGTCTGGCCGGGGGAGCTGTCCGCCCCGTGCCTGGGTGTCGCCGTCGACGCGTTCGACGAGTCTGGGCAACCGGTGCGAGGTGAGGTCGGTGAACTGGTCGTGACGGCGCCGATGCCGTCCATGCCGGTGTCGTTCTGGAACGATCCGGACGGAAAGCGGTACCGCGAAGCATATTTCGATGTGTTTCCGGGAGTGTGGCGGCACGGCGACTGGATCACGATCACCGATCGCGGGACCGTCTTGATGCACGGAAGGTCCGATTCCACCTTGAATCGCAACGGGATTCGGATGGGTAGCGCCGACATCTACCAGGTGGTGGAGAAGCTCCCCGAGGTCGCCGAGGCGCTTGTCGTCGGTGTCGATCTGGCGGACGGCGGATACTGGATGCCGCTGTTCGTGGTCCTGTCGGAGGGGGCGGAACTCGACGACGCGCTGAGGCAGCGTATCCGCGCAGCGATTCGTGAGCAGGCCTCTCCGCGGCATGTGCCCGACGACATCATCGAGGCGCCCGGCATCCCGCACACCCGGACCGGCAAGAAACTCGAGGTGCCCCTCAAGCGCATTTTTCAGGGTGCGGATGCTGGGCGCACGGTGGACCGCAGCGCCGTGGACGACCCCGATCTGCTCGACTGGTTCGCGAGCCACGGACGGTGAGCGGCGAGTCGGTCGATGTCAGTATCGTTGGGCGACAACGGTTAGGTTAGACTTACTTTAGTTACTCGTTGGTAGAAGCGTTCTTCCTGATGTCGGCGCGTCCCTGAATGTGAGAAATCTCCCGTCTGCCCGCGATCGGTCGCGCGGCGGCGATCGCGACTAATCGGACATCGACAGTGCCGAGCGTCGGGAGGGTGTTCCAGATGCTGGGATACAACCGGGGTGTCGCCGGTTCACATCCCTTCGCCGGGGACGCGTGTCTGCGTCCTCGTGGCAGGTCAGCGGGCGATCTGCCGGCACCCGAGCGCTCACGTGAACGTCCAAGTTTTCGTTCGATGCGACTACGCGACGAACCTGCTCGGTTATTCCCGGTATGCAACTTCGGGTGCTCTGCGTTTTGAGACCTGCGCGGGGCTTTGGTAGACACGGTGGTTGGCAAAACTGCGGTCACGGGGGGCAGTGAGTGTTCAACGCCGCGGCCGGTCATCAGATCGGCTGCACCGTGCACGGATAACAGTCGGGAGGCGGAACATGAAACTGGATACGACAGTTGTACACCTAGTGAAATTCCGACTCTCGGTACGGTATCCGTGTTCTGGTTGTACACAGTGCCCGGAATGCGGTCCGGCCTGTTGAATATGTGCGCGTCGAAGATCGAATCTAGGCCTGGTTCTGGAAGTATCGAGGGTTGGGTACGTCACACCGGCGCCGGTAACGGCAGTGGATCCGACACCGATGTAATTCCCGGCGCTACCGCAGAACCGTACGAACCGAGATTGTCACCACCGAGCGAGAGGAGGCCGAAGCAATGATCGCGACGATGTTTCGCTCCTCCACCAGCGCCGTAGACTCGGCTCTCGACTCGGAGGATGACGAGCACCGATTGGGTGGCCGCTTGTTGGATCGATGAGAGAACGGAGCCACGTATGAACCCGCTCACCGCAAGTAGTTCGGGATGTAAGGGCCTTGGAGTGTTCAGCGTCGCAGGCAATCGGGTTTCGGACGATCGTCTGACATCGACTCCGAGTGTGGTGGAACTCTTCGATCAGCGCAGGGCGTCCCATGCCCGGCACGTCCCCGCTCCGCGAGATGCTTCGAACCGGCAGGGCCTGTTCGTGTGATGGCGTTCATCGGAAGACCGGCTCACGACGCAGTCCGTGGGACCGAGAGCTACGAATCACCAAAGACACAGGCGGCAGTCGCCACGCGTTCGAGAACGGAGTAACCCTTGGGGTCGGGACAAGCAGCGGGTAGTAGCGGTGCTCCGGAAGGGGCGTTTCCGCTGTCGGCTGCGCAGCGAGGCATCTGGTTCGCGCAACACGCGATGGGCGAGGTTCCTCTCACCATCGCCCAGTACATCGAGCTTCGCGGTGACATCGACCTCGACCTGCTGACCGAGGCCACGGTCCGTACCGGCCGGGAGTTCGGCTCCGGTTTCCTCCGCCTCGTCGAGATCGAGGGGATGCCCTACCAGTACGTCGACAAGTCCCTCGACGACGCCATCACCTACGTCGACCTCCGCGGCGAGGGCGATTCCGTCGACGCCGCCGAGAAGTGGATGCGGGCCAACTACAGCGCCCCCGTCGACCTCCTCGAAGACCGCCTCGTCGTGGTCTACCTGCTCCACGTCGGGGAGAATCACTACTTCTGGTTCTGCCGCATCCATCACATCGCGCTCGACGGATTCGGCGCGATGGCGCTGATCGCACGCATCGCCGAGATCTACACGGCGCTGGTCGAGGGCACCGAGCCGCCGGCCTGCCGCGCCGAGGACCTGGTCCGGATCGTCGAGGACGAGCAGCGGTACCGCAACTCCGAGCGGTTCGCGAAGGATCGCGAATACTGGGCCGAACGCACCGCGCACCTGCCCGAGGCCCCGAGCCTCGCCGGTCGTGCGGCCATGGTGGGCAAGTTCGCGCGGCTCTCCTCCGAGGCACTGCCCGAGTCCACCGCCACCCTGCTCGACGAGGCCCTCGGCGGCAGCAACGCCAGCTCCGCGCCCATCGTGGTGGCCGCATTCGCCGCGTACCTGGCCCACATGACCGACCGGACGGACGTCGTCCTCAGCCTCCCGGTCTCGGCGCGCACCACCGCCACGCTGCGCCGTTCCGGCGGAATGGTGTCGAACATCGTTCCGCTCCGGCTCCAGATCACCCCGGAGATGACCGTCCCCGAGCTGGTCAAGAGCGTTCAGATCGAGCTGACCGGCGCCCTGCGCCGCCAGCGGTACCGCCACGAGGACATCCGCCGGGACGCGGGAGCGCCCCAGGGGCAGCGTGGCTTCTTCGGTCCCTCGATCAACATCATGATGTTCCACAGCGAGATCAAGCTGGGGACGGTCACCGGACACCAGAACGTCCTCACCACCGGACCGGTCGAAGATCTCTCCCTGAACATCTACCAGGGTGTGGCAGGCAGCAAGATCCACATCGACTTCGAGGCCAACCCCAACCTGTACTCCGCGGACGAGCTGGACCGTCACCACAGCCGCTTCTTCGACTTCTTCGAGCGCTTCCTCGGCGCCGGCGACGACGCCTCGGTGTCGGACCTGGCCGCGATGAGCGACGAGGAACGCGCACAGGTCGTGACCGGGTGGAACGGCGACGTCGTGTCGCCGCCGGCGGGGACCGTCGTCGACCTGTTCGACGCCCAGGTCGGGCGCACCCCCGACGCGACGGCACTCGTCTTCGACGGCGAGGAGCTCACGTACGCCGAGTTCGACGCGCGGGTGAACCGTCTCGCCCGGACGCTGATCGGCAGGGGAGTGGGTCCGGAGACGAAGGTCGCCCTCGCGATCCGCCGCTCGCTCGACTCCATGGTCGCGATGTACGCCGTCGTCAAGGCGGGCGGCGCGTACGTGCCACTCGACCCCGACCACCCCGCCGAGCGCACGGCGTACGTACTCGAGAGTGCCCGCCCGCTGTGCATCCTCACGGTCGCGCGCGACGGCCTCGTCTTTCCCGCCGATCAGGACGTCCTGGAGATCGACGCCCTGGATCTGAGCGGCGTCCCGGCCGGCCCGATCCGCGACGACGAACGGGCAGCCGATCTGCGGCCGGCGAACCCGGCCTACGTCATCTACACGTCCGGGTCCACCGGACGTCCGAAGGGCGTGGCGGTGAGCCACGCTTCGGTCCTGAACCAGGTCACGTGGATCGCGTCGCGCTACGAGCTCGATGCGAACGATGTCGTGCTGCAGAAGACCCCGACGACGTTCGACGTGTCGGTGTGGGAACTGTTCGCCGCACTCGCCTCCGGGTCGCGCCTGGTGATCGCCGCACCCGAGGGGCATCGCGATCCCGCCTACCTCGCCGACGTGATCGCGCGCGAGAAGGTCACGGCGACATCGTTCGTCCCGTCGATGCTGTCGGTGTTCGTCGCCGAAGCGGACCGCGAACAACTCGTCAGCCTGCGCGTCGTTCTCGTTGCGGGAGAGGCGTTTCCGCCTGCCGTCGCCGCGGCGTTCCGCGCGAAGTCCGACGCCGGGTTGCACAACCTGTACGGCCCCACCGAGTTCACCGTGCACGCCACCGCAGGCGAGGTGGATCGGGAGACCCTCCACACGATTCCCATCGGCACCCCGGTGTGGAACACCGAGGCGTACGTGCTCGACGGCCACCTCCGGCCCGCTCCCATCGGATCCGCAGGAGAGCTCTATCTCGCGGGCGCCCAGGTCGCGCGCGGCTACGAGGGCAGGCCGGAGCTCACGGCAGAACGCTTCGTGGCCAATCCTTTCGGCGCCGCGGGAACCCGTCTGTACCGCACCGGCGACCTCGTCAAGTGGCGTGTCGACGGCAGCATCGAGTACCTCGGCCGCACCGACTTCCAGGTGAAGGTGCGCGGCCTGCGCATCGAACTGGGCGAGATCGAGGCCGCGATGTCCTCGTATCCGCATGTGGCGCAATCGGTTGCGGTCGTGCACGACAGCTCCCTGGGACAGCGGCTCGTCGGGTACGTCGTCCCCGAACCCGGTTCGGCGGTGGACGTCGAGGATTTGACGGTCCACGTCGGCCGCGCGGTGCCCTCGTACATGGTTCCCGACGCCGTCGTGGTGATCGCCGAGATGCCGGTCGGCGCGAGCGGCAAACTCGACCGGAAGGCCTTGCCCGAACCCACGTTCGCGGCGGAGTCCAGTGAGTACGTGGCCCCTCGCAGCACCATGGAGGAGTCGATCGCCGGACTGTTCGCCGAAGTTCTCGGTCTGCCGCGGGTCAGTGTCGGCGACTCGTTCTTCGCGCTCGGTGGCGACAGCATCGTCTCGATCCAGCTGGTGTCCCGCGCGAAGGAAGCCGGTGTCCTGTTCACGGCCCGCGACGTCTTCGAGCGCAAGACCGTGGCCTCGCTCGCCGAGGTCGCGAAGTCGGCATCCGAGTCGGCGACGGTGCACGTCCTCGAGGAACTTCCCGGCGCCGGTATCGGCACGATGCCGCTGACACCGGTCGTGCACTGGATGACGGAGCTGGGCGGCGACTTCCACCGCTTCTCCCAGTCCATTCTCCTGGCCCTGCCGCCGAAGGTGGAGCGGGACCGCCTGGTGCGCACGCTGGCGGCCGTCGTCGATCGCCACGACGCTCTGCGTTCGTCGTTGCGCCGCACCGACTCTCCGGCCGGATGGTCGCTGGAGGTCGCACCGATCGGCTCCGTCGACGTCGACCGGCTCGTCGATCGCGTCGAGTTCAGCGAGGGACCCGGCACCGACTCGTTCGAGGCGCTCGCCGCGCACGCCCTCGACCGCACGGTGGACAAGCTGGACCCGGCGACCGGCAGCGTGGTGCGTTTCGTCTGGTTCGCGCCCGCAGAGGACTCCGGCGATCTTGCACCGCGGGACGGCGAGGACGGCGTCAGCGGGGAGGACGAGAGCACCCCGCAGACGGGACGACTGCTCGTCGTGATCCATCACCTCGCCGTGGACGGGGTGTCCTGGCGAGTGCTGGTGCCCGACTTCGCATCCGCGTGGGCGCAGATTGCCGCCGGTGCCGACCCGCTGCTCCCGGCGGTCGGCACGTCGGTGCGCCGCTGGGCGCACGGCCTCGCCGACAACGCCCGGAGCGCCCGCCGCGTGGCCGAACTCGACCACTGGCGCACCACTCTCGACGGTGCGGACCCGCTGATCGGTTCGCGCGCCCTCGACGGCCGCGACACGGTCTCGACCACCGGCCGGGTCCGCCTGGAGGTCCCGGCCGACGTCACCGACGGTCTGCTGACCGACGTGCCGCGCGCGTTCCACGGCGGCGTCAACGACGGCCTCCTCACCGCCCTCGCCCTCGCCGTCGCGGCGTGGCGCGCGGAACGCGGCGTCACCGAGTCCTCGACCCTCGTGCACCTCGAAGGCCACGGCCGCGAGGAGACGGTGCTGCCCGGCGCCGATCTCTCCCGCACGGTCGGCTGGTTCACCAGCATGTTCCCGGTCCGGTTGTCGGCGCCCGGCGTCGACGTGCGCGACGCCCTCGCCGGCGGCGCGGCCGCAGGTCGGGCCGTCAAGTCGGTGAAGGAACAACTCGCCCGGGTACCCGAGCACGGCATCGGCTACGGAATGCTGCGATTCCTCAACGCCGAGACCCGCGCGGTTCTCGCGGCGTTGCCGAGCCCGCAGATCAGTTTCAACTACCTCGGCCGCGTATCGGTGGGCGAGATCCCCGACGCGTTCCGGGCGGCGGGCTGGGTGCCCGACACCGACACGATGGAGCTGACCGGTACCCGCAACAGCGAGATGCCGGTGCACTTCGCCCTCGACATCAACGCGATGATCGTGGATGTCGAAGGAGAACAGCGACTTTCGGCCACCGTCGACTTCCCCCAGGGCGTCCTCACCGACGCCGAGGTGGGCGAGCTCACCGGCCTGTGGACGCGCGCGCTCGAAGGGCTCGTCGAACACACGAAGCGGCCCGGAGCCGGTGGCCGGACGCCGTCGGACCTCGACCTCGTCTCCCTGAGTCAGAGCCGGATCGACACCCTCGAGAGCGACTACCCCGCACTCGCCGACGTCTGGTCGCTGGCCCCGCTGCAGGTGGGCTTGCTGTTCCACGCGTCGCTGGCAGGTACCGCCACCGACGTGTACACCACCCAGCTGGTGATGGACCTGGGCGGGTCCGTCGACACCGACCGCCTCCGCCGCGCCGCGGAATCACTCGTCGCGAGGCACCCCAACCTGCGCACCGCGTTCGTCGCGGGCGACGACGGCACCGGTATGCAGGTGGTCGTCGACCGGGTGGACGTGCCGTGGACGCACGTCGACCTCTCGGCCGCGTCCGAGTCCGACCGTGCTGCGGAACTCGAGGCGCTGATGCTCGCGAACCGGACCGACCGGTTCGACATGACCGCGCCGCCTCTCGTGCGATTCCTGCTGGTCGAGACGGGCGAGGACCGCTACCGGTTCGCCGTCACCAACCACCACATCCTCCTCGACGGCTGGTCGCTGCCGATCCTCATCCAGGATCTGCTGACCCTGTACGCGGTGGACGGCGACGCGCTGGCACTGCCGCAGCCGCGTCCGTACCGCAGCTACCTCGAGTGGCTGTCCGCGCAGGACCCGCAGGTGCCCGTGGCCGCGTGGACGAAGGCCCTGAGCGGCATCGAGGAGCCCACCCTCCTCGCACCCGCGCACGCGGAGACCGCCCCGACGCTCACCCCCGGTGAGCTGGTGATCGACCTGCCGGACGACCTGCTCGCCGACATGACCGCGCGCTCGCGCGAACTCGGCGTCACCATGAACACCCTCGTTCAGGCCGCGTGGGGAATCGTGCTGGGCAGGCTGACCGGACGGGACGACGTGGTGTTCGGCACCACCGTCTCGGGTCGTCCGCCCCAGGTGCCCGGCATCGAGTCCATGCTCGGGCTCTTCATCAACACCCTGCCGGTGCGGGTGCGCGTCCGGGCCGGCGACGCCGTCCGCACCCTGCTCGACCGCATCCAGCACGAGCAGACCGAGTTGCTCGATCACCATCACGTCGGGCTCACCGACATCCAGCAGGGACTCGGCCTCGGCGCGCTGTTCGACACGCTGATGGTCTACGAGTCCTACCCGCTCGACCGCGAGGCGCTCACGAAGAGCAGCGACATCGAGGGTCTCCGCGTTCTCGACGTGACGTCCAACGACGCCACCCACTACCCGCTGGCGATCGTCGCGATGACCGACCCGCGGCTGCACTTGACGGCCAAGTTCCTTCCCGAGATCTTCGAGGCCGCCGAGGTCGAGGAGATCATGGAGCGGGTCGTCCGTGTGCTCGGTGCGCTGTCCGGGGACGTCGACACGCTCGTCGCGGACATCGACATCCTCGCTCCCGGCGAGCGTGCGTCCCTGCTGGCGGCGCACGGCACCGACGCCGCCGCACCGCTGTCGCTGCCGCAGATCCTCGCCGTGACCGCAGCCGAGAACGGTGAGCGCATCGCGCTGGTCGCGGATGGCGAATCGCTGACCTACGCGGAACTCGACGCGCGCTCGAACCGGCTCGCCCGGGTTCTCGTCGATCGCGGTGTGGGACCGGAAACGTCTGTGGCGCTCGGGATGACGCGCTCGCTGCACTCGGTGATCGGAACGTGGGCCGTCGCCAAGGCCGGCGGCACCTTCGTGCCCGTCGACCCCCGCTACCCGTCCGAGCGCATCGCACACATGGTCGTCGACTCCGGTGCGATTCTCGGCCTGACCGTGGCCGCTCAGCGCGACACCCTTCCCTCGGACGTCGAATGGCTCGCCCTCGACTCGTCCGAGTGCGACGCGCTGTGCGCCGCGAAGTCGGCGGAGCCGGTCACGGATTCCGAGCGGACCGCGTCGGTTCGGCTCGAGCATCCGGCGTACATGATCTACACGTCCGGTACCACCGGTCTGCCCAAGGGCGTCGTCGTCACCCACACCGGTCTGGCCAACTTCTCCGCCGAGCAGCGCACCCACTACGGGGTGAGCCCGTCGGCGCGGACTCTGCACTTCGCGTCCCCGAGCTTCGACGCGTCCGTCCTCGAACTGCTGCTCGCCTTCGGCTGCGGCGCGACGATGATCGTCGCGCCCGCCGACCTGTACGGCGGTGAGGAACTGCGAAACTTCCTCGCGGACAACGAAGTCACCCACGCCTTCGTCACGCCGGCCGCGCTCGCGTCGGTGGAGCCGGCCGGACTCGACCGGCTCGAGGTCGTCGTGGTCGGCGGCGAGGCGTGTCCGCCGGAACTGGTGGAACGCTGGGCGACGGGTCGTCGGATGTACAACGGCTACGGACCCACCGAGGCCACCATCATGAGCAACGTCAGCAACCTGCTGGTGCCCGGGAGCCGGATCGAGATCGGCGGTCCCGTCTGCGGTGTCACCGTCTACGTTCTCGACGAATTGCTACGCCCGGTACCTGTCGGCGTGGCGGGGGAGTTGTACATCGCAGGCCCAGGCCTCGCCCGCGGCTACCACGACCGTCTCGGCCTCACCGCCGAACGATTCGTCGCGAACCCGTTCGGCGACAGCGGGAGCCGGATGTACCGCACGGGCGACATCGTCCGGTTCGTCGTCGACCACGGGCACCGCGCCGGCTACGGCGTGGAGTACGTCGGCCGCAGTGACTTCCAGGTGAAGGTCCGTGGTTTCCGGATCGAGCTCGGCGAGATCGACGCCGCTCTGGTCAAGCACCCGGACCTCGAATTCGCGGCCACCCTCGGCACGTCGATGCCGTCGGGTTCGACCGCCCTCGTGTCGTACGTGCTGCCCACCGCGGGCGCCGCGGTGGACGTGGCCGAGGTGACGCATTTCGTCGGCGACATGCTTCCGGCGCACATGGTGCCGAGCGCCGTCCTCGTCATCGACGAGATCCCGCTCACCACCGCAGGCAAACTCGACCGGAGGGCTCTGCCCGAGCCCGACTTCGACGCCCTGCAGGGCGAGATGATCGAGCCGCGCACGCCCACCGAGGAACTGGTCGCCGGTGTGCTCGCCGACGTGCTCGGCCTCGCGAAGATCAGTGTCGCCGAGTCGTTCTTCGACCTCGGCGGCAACTCGCTCGTGGCGACGAAGGCTGTCGCCCGGCTCAACGCTGCCGCGGGTACCCGTCTGGGTGTGCGCGAGTTGTTCGAGGCGCCGACCGTGGAACGGCTCGCCGTGAAGGTGGCCGAGCAGGCCGGCACCGGCTCCGACCGGCCGGTTCTCGTCGCGCGGCCGCGCCCCGAGCGGGTTCCGCTGTCGATGGCGCAGCAGAGCATGTGGCTGATGAACCGGTTCGACACGGCGTCCTCGGCGTACAACATTCCGCTCGCCGTGCGTCTGTCCGGTTCGCTCGACATCGACGCGATGTCGTCGGCCGTGTCGGATGTACTCGCGCGGCACGAGTCGCTGCGGACCGTGTTCCCCGACTCCGGTGACGGCCCGTACCAGCAGGTCGTCGACACCGCGCAGGTTCCGTTCGACCTGACGCCCGTCCCGGTGACCGAGGCCGAACTCCACACGGCGCTCACCGAATTCGCCACCGAAGGATTCGACGTCACGGTCGCGCCCCCGCTGCGTATCCGGCTGTTCGCCACCAGTGAGAGCGAGTTCCTGCTCGTCCTCGTCGTACACCACATCTGCGCCGACGGCGCGTCGATGTCGCCGCTCGCGCGCGACGTCATGGTCGCGTACAGCGCGCGCACCGCCGGTGCGGCTCCGCTGTGGCAGCCGCTGCCGGTGCAGTACCCCGACTTCGCGCTGTGGCAGCGCGAGGTCCTCGGCGACCCCGCCGACACCCGGTCGCTCGCGGGCAAGCAGATCGCGCACTGGGCCGACACCCTCTCCGGGGCACCCGAGCTGATCGACCTCCCGCTGGACCACGCACGCCCGGCCAGGCAGTCGATGCGAGGCGATTCGATCGACTTCGCGATCACCCCCGAACTGCGGCGCGGCCTCGAAGCGGTCGGCAGGGAACGCGGCGCCTCGCTCTTCATGGTGACGCACGCGGCGTTGACGACGCTGCTGTCGCGGCTGAGCACGAGCGACGACATCACCGTCGGCACCCCGCTCGCCGCACGCAGCGATCAGGCGCTCGACGACCTGGTGGGCATGTTCGTCAACACCCTCGTCCTGCGCACCCGCGTGCGGCCGGGGGATTCGTTCGCCGATCTCGTCGAACGGGTCCGCGAAGGCGACCTGGCGGCGTTCGGCAATTCCGACGTGCCGTTCGAGAAGATCGTGGAGGCACTGCGGATCCGGCGCTCGGCGGCGTACTCGCCGCTGTTCCAGGTGATGTTGTCGTTCCAGAACAACCGGATGGACGCGCTCGAACTGCCCGGGCTGACCGTGCGCGTGATCGAGGACATGGCGCAGGGCGCCAAGTACGACCTCACGTTGACGATCACCGAGAAGGCCGACGAGTCGGGTGAACCGGCAGGCCTCGGCGGCAGGTTCACGTTCGCCACCGACCTGTTCGAGCGGAGCACCGCGGAACGGATCTCCGAGCGGTTCGTCCGGATCCTCGAGGCCGTCGTCACCGATCCCGGTGTCGCTGTAGGCGACATCGACATTCTCACCGAACACGAGAGAGCAAAGTTGAGCCCTGTCAGGCCCGCACGCACGATGACCGTTCGCGAGCTGCCGCAGCTTCTGGCCGCTGCGGTCGAGGTCGCTCCCGACGCCGTCGCCGTCGCTCACGACGGCATGCAGGTGACGTACCGCGAGTTCGACGAGCGGCTCCGCTTGATGTCCGCGCCGCTGTCGGAGCGGGGGATGGGTCCGGACGCGATCGTCTCCGTGGTGCTGTCCGGTCTGGTTCCCACGATCATGATGGCTCCGCCGTCCGAGGACGGGAAGGACGGCTTCGGCACGATCCTCGACCAGGTCATCGCGGACGCGCACGCCCTCGTCGGTGACATCGAGATCGCCGCGCCCGCACCGGAGATCGTTGCGACGCCGGAGGCGGAGGTCACCGAAACGTCGGGATGGCCCCTCGAACTCTTCGTCACGCGCTGGCAGGAGTGGGTCGAGCGCGACCCGGAGGCTCGCGCCGTCGTGGCGGGCGGCGTCGAGACCAGCCGCGGCGAATTGAACCGCCGGGCCAACCAGCTCGCACGCGAACTGCTGTCCCGTGGTGTCCGCCCCGACGACGTCGTCGCACTGCTCACCCCCCGTTCGGTCGAATGGGTGATCGGGATGCTCGCCACCTGGAAGGTCGGCGCGGCGTACTCCCCGTTCGACCAGAAGTGGGGAATGGAGCGGATCACGGGCCTCGTCGAGGACAGCGGCACGCGGACCGTGGTGGCCACCCGGTCCTGGAGCGGGCTCACCGAGGCACCCACGGGGAACGCGGCGCTCGACGACCCGATCGTGCTCGACGACCCCGAGACGGCGCGCCACCTCGAATCGCTCGACGACACCGACTTCCCGCACGACCCGTGGTCGGACGAGCACGCAGGCACGCGCCTCGGGCACGTCATCTCGACGTCGGGCTCGACCGGGCGGCCCAAGCCCACGATGGTGCCGATGCTGGGCCTGTCCAACAACTATCAGTCGTACCAGTGCGACCTCCGGGTGAAGGACGGCACCGGACTGCTGATCGCGAACTCCCCGCTGTTCGACCAGACCCAGAAGAACATCTGGGTGGGTCTCGCGTACGGCGGTGTGCTCCACCTCGCCGACGACGGCTTCGATCCGGGACCGATTCTCCGCATGATCGGCACGGGCGAGGTCCAGATCACGAACCTCGCACCCAGTGCGTTCGAAGTCCTCACCGAACTGGACACCGAGGGCGTCCTGCCCAATCTGAAGGTCGTCCTCCTCGGCGGTGAGATGCTGCGGCCTGCAGCCTGCACGGCGTTGATCGGCACGGACTCGCGCCTGCTCAACAACTACGGCCCGACCGAGGCATCGGTCACCTGCTCCTCGTACGAACTGGACCTGTCCACCGGGGATGCCGAGTCGTGGCCGGTCCCGTTCGGCGCCGCGTTCCGCGGTGTCCGGTACCACGTGCTCGATGGCCGGATGCGCCCCGTGCCGCCGGGAGTGACCGGTGACCTCTACATCGGCGGCCAGGTCCTGGCCCGCGGGTACGGCAACATGTTCGGCACCACCGCGTCACGATTCGTGGCGAATCCGTTCGAGGGGCCCGGCGCCCGCATGTACCGGACCGGTGACCTCGTCCGCGAGCGTGCCGACGGCGGGCTCGTGTTCGTGGGCCGCAGCGACTTCCAGGTGAAGATCCGCGGTCTCCGAATCGAACTCGGCGAAATCGAATCCGCACTCAACGCGACCGACGCGGTGCAGAAGTCGGTGGTGGTCGTCCACGACAGCGAGCAGGGTCCCCGGCTCGTCGCATACGTCACCGCGACCGCAGGCGCCGAACTCGACGTCGATGCGACGCTCGACGCACTGCGGCACGTGCTGCCGTCGCACATGATCCCGGACACGGTGATGGTGCTCGACGAGATGCCGCTCAACGCGAATCTCAAAGTCGACCGCAAGGCCCTCCCGGAGCCGGTCTTCGCCACGAGCACGGTCGAATTCGTCGCGCCGCGCACCCCGCTCGAGGAGGTCGTCGCCGGCATCTTCGGTGACATCCTCTCCGCGACGCGAGTGAGTGTCGACGAGTCGTTCTTCGACCTGGGCGGCAACTCGCTCAGCGCCACCCGCGTCGCTGCCCGCGTCACGTCCGCGACCGGCACCGAGGTCGGGATCCGTGATCTGTTCGAGGCCCCCACGATCGCGACCCTCGCGAAGCTCGTCGAGGACCGGGCTCACCACGGCTCCACCCGGCCGGCACTCGTCGCGGGCGAGCGCCCCCGGGAGTTGCCGCTGTCGCTCGCGCAGCAGCGGATGTGGTTCCTCAACCGTTTCGACCCGTCGTCGCCGGCGTACAACGTTCCGCTCACCGTGCGACTGCGCGGCGAGCTGGACGTCGCCGCGCTGGCCGCGGCGCTGTCCGACGTCGTCGCGCGGCACGAGGTGCTGCGGACCGTGTTCCCGGACTCCGATTCCGGCGCGCACCAGGTGATCCTGCCCGCCGCCGGCATCGACCTCGCTCTCGAGCCGGTCGACGTCCGCGAGGAGGACCTGCGGGACCGGATGTTCGAGTTCGGTTCCACCGGCTTCGACGTCACCGACACGATCCCGGTCCGGGCCCGCCTGTTCCGGCTCGGCGCGACCGACCACGTCCTGGTGCTGGTCATGCACCACATCGCGTCCGACGGCGCGTCCACGTTGCCGCTGGCCCGCGACGTCATGACGGCCTACGCGGCCCGTCAGGACGGGACGCAGCCCGCCTGGCCGGCGCTGCCCGTCCAGTACGCCGACTACGCGCTGTGGCAGCGGGACGTGCTCGGTTCCGAGGACGACCCCGACTCCCTGGCCGCGGCGCAGATCGACTTCTGGTCGAAGACCCTCGCGGGTGTGCCCGACGTCCTGGCACTCCCCACCGACCGGCCCCGCCCGACGGTGCGGTCGATGGCAGGCGCCTCCGTGGGCTTCTCCGTCGACGAGGACATCCACCGTCGTCTCGGTGAGGTCGCGCGCGCACACAACGTGTCGCTGTTCATGGTGCTGCACGCGTCGCTGTCCGTTCTGCTGGCACGGCTCAGTTCGAGCACCGACATCGCCATCGGCACCGCCGTGGCCGGTCGCGGTGACGAGGCGCTCGAGAACCTCGTCGGCATGTTCGTCAACACACTGGTGCTGCGGACCGAGGTCGAGCCCGGAACGTCCTTCGCCGAACTGCTCGAGCAGGTCCGCACCCAGGACCTCGCCGCGTTCAGCCATCAGGATGTCCCGTTCGAGCAGTTGGTGGACGCCCTGAAGCCGACCCGGTCCACGGCGTACTCGCCGCTGTTCCAGGTCGTGCTGACCCATCAGGTGAACGGCATTCCGTCGCTCGAATTCGCCGGACTGGAGGCGACACCCGGCGCCGTGGACGTCGAGTTCAGCAAGTTCGACCTCACCGTCGACCTGCGCGAACTGTGGTCGGACGAGGGTGCGCCCACCGGGATCACCGGCGTTCTCGGGTTCGCCACCGAGATCTTCGACGCGGAGACCGTGCAGGGCTTCGCGGACCGTTTCGTGCGGATCCTCGCCGCCGTCGCAGACGGCGGAACCGACATCGCGGTAGGGGACATCCCCATCCTCGACGCCGAGGAGACAGCGGAACTGACACCGGTCCGCGGTATCGAGGGCACACCGCCCACGACTCTCGTCGAACTGTTGTCCGCGGCGGTCGCCGCGAACCCCGACGGGGTCGCGATCGTCTCGGGCGGCAGCATCACCTACCGCGAGCTGGACGAGCGCTCGAACCGTGTGGCGCGCATCCTGATCGAGCGCGGAGTCGGCGCGGAGACGTTCGTCGGACTCGGCATCACCCGCTCGATCGCGTCGATCGCCGGCATCTGGGCGGTCGCCAAGAGCGGCGGCGCGTACGTGCCGATCGACCCCGGGTACCCGGACGAGCGCATCGCGCACATGGTCACCGATTCCGGTGTGGCGCTCGGGCTTTCCGTGAGCTCCGAGGTCGGCCGGCTTCCGGCGGGCGTGGACTGGCTGGTCCTCGACAGCGAAGACTTCGAGAATGCCGCCGCGCGGTACTCCACCGCTCCCGTCGCGGAGGCGGAGCGTCGCACGGCGGTGACACCGGCCAACAGCGCCTACGTGATCTACACGTCCGGCACCACCGGGCAACCCAAGGGCGTCGTCGTGACGCACCGGGGTCTCGCCAACTTCGCGGCCGAACAGCGTGAGCGTTACCAGGTGACGACGGACTCGCGGACGCTGCACTTCGCGTCGCCGAGCTTCGACGCGTCCGTTCTCGAACTGCTGCTCGCGGTCGGCGCCGGTGCCACCATGGTGATCGCTCCCACCGATGTGTACGGCGGACCCGAGTTCGCGAAGTTCCTGCGCGAGCACCGCGTCACGCACGGCTTCGTCACGCCTTCGGCGCTGGCGTCCGTGGATCCGTCCGGGCTCGACGACTTCCAGTTCGTCGTCGCCGGCGGCGAGGCCGTCCCGGCGGAACTCGCGGCGCGCTGGGCACCCGGACGTTCGCTGTTCAACGGATACGGTCCCACCGAGACCACGATCATGACCAACATCAGCGACCCGATGGCCGCCGACGGCCCGGTCACGATCGGTGGTCCGATCCGCGGCACCAGCGCGCTGGTCCTCGACGATCGGCTCCGCCCCGTTCCGGTCGGTATCGCAGGTGACCTCTATCTGTCGGGTCTCGGACTCGCCCGTGGCTACCACCGGCGCACGCCGCTGACCGCGGGACGCTTCGTCGCGAACCCGTACGGTGAGCCGGGCGACCGGATGTACCGCACCGGCGACGTCGTGCGCTGGACGAAGGACGCGGACGGTGCGCTGACCGTCGACTACGTCGGCCGCTCGGACCAGCAGGTGAAGGTCCGCGGGTTCCGCATCGAACTCGGCGAGATCGACGCGGTGCTCGCCAAGCACCCCGCCGTCGACTTCGCCACGACGTCCGTGCTGCCGGGACCGTCCGGGGATTCGGTCCTCGTGTCGTACGTGCTTCCGGTGCCGGGCGCCGAGGTGGACGTCACCCGGATGCTGGACTTCGTGGGCGAGTTCGTGCCCACGTACATGGTGCCGTCGACGATCGTGACCCTCGACGCCATCCCGCTCACCCCGGTGGGCAAGCTCGACCGCCGCGCCCTGCCCGAGCCCGAGTTCCTGGCGGAGGACCGTGAGTTCCGTGCCGCGGGAACCGCTCTCGAGCAGCGGGTGGCCGCAGTGTTCGCGGAGGTGCTCGGTGTCGACGTGGTCGGTGCCGACGACTCCTTCTTCACGCTCGGCGGAAACTCGCTCGCCGCTACCCGCGTGATGGCGCGGATCAACGAGGCCGTCGGCATCGACGCTCCGGTGCGCGAGATCTTCGAGGCTCCCACGGTGGCGCAGCTGGCGCGCAGGCTGGAAGAGCTCGGTGTGGACGGCGGCGCCCGACCGCCCGTCACCGCCGGACCGCGTCCGGACCGGCTGCCGCTGTCGCTGGCCCAGCAGCGGATGTGGTACGCCAACCGGTTCGATCCCGAATCGGCCGAGTACAACATCCCGTTGGCGTTGCGGCTCACCGGCGCACTGGACGCCGACGCGCTGCGTTCGGCGATCGCCGACGTCGTCGCCCGGCACGAATCGCTGCGCACGGTGTACCCGGATTCCGTCGACGGCCCCTACCAGGTCGTCCTGTCCGCATCCGACACGAAGTCCGGGCTCGACGTCGTCCGCGTGGCCGACGAGCAGGAACTGCGGGAGCGGGTCGTCGCGCTGGCATCGGCCGGCTTCGACGTCACCGCCGACGTCCCGGTGCGCGCCGCCCTGTTCGAACTCGGGGAACGCGACCACGTCCTCGTCGTCGTCGTCCACCACATCTCGGCGGACGGCTCGTCGATGGCCCCGCTCGCGCGGGACCTGTTCGGCGCCTACGGCGCTCGCGTGCAGGGGGAGGAGCCCAGCTTCTCGCCGCTGCCCGTGCAGTACCCGGACTTCGCCCTGTGGCAGCGGAATCTCCTCGGCTCCGAGGACGACCCGGAGTCGCTCGCGGGCAAGCAGATCGCGTACTGGACGCACGCGCTCGGCGATGCACCGGAGGTTCTCGACCTCCCCGCCGACCGGCCGCGCCCGGCCGTCCGCAACCCGCAGGGCGGTCTGATCGAGTTCGAGATCGGGCAGGACGTGCACCGGTCGCTGAACGAACTCGCACAGACCCACCAGGCGTCGCTGTTCATGGTGGTGCACACCGCACTCGCCGTGCTGTTGGGGCGACTGAGCAACACCAGCGACATCTCCGTCAGCACCCCTGTCGCGGGCCGCGGTGACCGCGCGCTCGACGATCTCGTCGGTATGTTCGTCAACACGCTCGTGCTGCGCACCGATGTGGACCAGAACGCCCGTTTCAGCACGCTGCTCACGCAGGCACGCGAGGTCGATCTGAATGCATTCGGCAACGCCGACGTGCCGTTCGAGCAGATCGTCGAGGTGCTCCGTCCGTCGCGCACCGCCGCGTACGCGCCTCTCGCGCAGGTGATGCTGAGCTTCCAGAACCTGGAACGGCCGAAGCTCGAGCTCGCCGGGCTGACCGTCGAGGTCCTCGAGAGCGGACTCACCACGAGCAAGACCGATCTCGGCGTCGCCGTCGAGGAGCGGTTCGACGCGGGATCCGTCGCGAACGGCATGCGAGGCTGGTTCTCCTATGCCACCGATCTGTTCGACGAGTCGACGGTCCGCGGTTTCGCCGATCGCTTCGTTCGCGTGCTCGAGGCCGTCACGGCCGACGCGGACGCCGTCGTCGGTGACATCGACATCCTAACCGAGGACGAGAAGGCCGGTCTGGCCGTGCCGGACGAGGGGGCGCAGTCCCTGATGTCGCACTCGATCTCGGAGGAGTTGACGGCCACCAAGTCGCTGCCCGAACTCCTCGACGGCGCGGCGTCGATCAACCCGGACGGAATCGCGCTGTCGCACAACGGCACCGATGTCACGTACGCGCAGTTGCGGGACAAGTCCGCGGAACTCGCGCGCACGCTCGCCGGTGTGGGCGTGGGCCCGGAGGCCGCGGTGACGGTGGCCCTGTCCACCCTGCTGCCCGGACTGCTCGACGGCTCGTCGGGCGAAGGATTCGCGGACACGTTCGCCGGTGTCCTCGCCGGCGTGATCGCGGACGCCACCGCAGCCGGTACCGCGGCAGGCACGGACGAAAGCCGCACCCTCGTCGACCTGTTCGACGAGCAGGTGGCGCGGACGCCGGACGCGGTGGCCCTGGTGTCCGGCGACGAGACGCTGACCTATGCCGAGTTCGACGATCGCGTCAATCGACTCGCGCGAAGCCTGATCGAGATGGGTGTCGTGCCGGAGGTGAGGGTCGCTCTCGCGATTCGGCGATCGATCGACTCGATGGTCGCGATGTACGCCATCGTGAAGGCGGGTGGCGCCTATGTTCCGCTCGACCCCGACCATCCGGCCGACCGCACGTCCTACGTTCTGGACAGCGCCTCGCCGCTCTGTGTCCTGACGGTTGCGCGAGATGCTCTCACCCTGCCCGACGGATACCGCGTGGTGGAGATCGACCAGCTTCCTGTCGACGCTTCGGCCGCGCCGGTGCGCGACGAGGAGCGCCGGGGGGCCCTTCGGCCGTCGAACCCTGCCTACGTCATCTACACGTCCGGTTCGACGGGACGGCCGAAGGGCGTCGCGGTCAGCCACGCGGCGGTCCTGAACCAGATCTCGTGGATCGTCGACGAGTACGGGCTCGGCGCACACGATGTCGTGCTGCAGAAGACTCCGGCGACATTCGATGTGTCGATCTGGGAGTTGTTCGCGACGCTCGTCTCGGGTGCTCGTCTGGTGATTGCGTCACCCGACGGTCACGGTGATCCCGAGTATCTCGCGGCGTTGATTGCGCGTGAGGGCGTCACCGCAACGTCGTTCGTGCCGTCGATGCTGTCGGTGTTCGTCGGCGAAGCCGATCGACACGACCTGCTCAGCCTTCGAGTGGTGCTCGTCGCGGGCGAGGCATTTCCGCCGGCGACCGCCGAGGCGTTCCGCGGATTGTCGGATGCCGAATTGCACAACCTCTACGGTCCGACGGAATTCACCGTGCACGCGACCGCCGGGCACGTCGACCCGGACGTTCGCGGCACCGTGCCCATCGGAAGTGCGGTGTGGAACACCGATCTCCACGTCTTGGATTCGCGTCTTCGTCCGGTGCCGGTCGGGGTCCCCGGCGAGCTGTATCTCGCGGGCACCCAGTTGGCGCGCGGCTACGTCGGACGTAGCGATCTGACCTCCGACCGGTTCGTCGCCAACCCGTTCGGCGGCGCCGGGCAGAGAATGTACCGAACGGGCGACGTCGTTCGACGTCGCGCCGACGGGAACCTCGAGTACCTCGGACGCAGCGACTTCCAGGTCAAGTTGCGTGGCCTGCGGATCGAGCTCGGCGAGGTCGAGGCTGCGTTGTTGTCGCATCCGTCGTTGGCGCAGGCCGCGGTCACGATCCATCGAAGCGACGCGACCGGCGAAAATCTCGTGGGTTACGTGGTTCCGCGGTCCGGCGCCCAGATCGACACGAAGTCGGTGCAGGACGCAGCGGCGCAGCTCCTGCCCGCGTACATGGTGCCCGCCCGCATCGTCGTCCTGGACAGCTTCCCTCTCGGTGCCAGCGGGAAGCTGGATCGAAAGGCATTGCCCGAGCCCGAGTTCACCACCGTCGCGGTGGAGTACGTACCCCCTCGTACGCCGGTCGAGACGATCGTGGCGAGGGTCTTCGAAGAGGTGCTCGGCGCCGATCGAGTCGGGTCCACCGACTCGTTCTTCGACCTCGGTGGCAACTCCATCAGCGCGACGAGGCTCACGGCCCGGCTCAGGGTCGCGCTCGGTGCGCACCTGTCGGTACGGGAGTGTTTCGAAAATCCGACGGTCGCGGAACTCGCGGAGCTGCTCGAGGCGACCGCGAGTACCGGCGAACAGCGTCCCGCGCTCGTCGCCCGTCCGCGGCCCGACCGCATCCCGCTGTCGCTGGCTCAGCAGCGGATGTGGTTCGTCAACCAGTTCGATCCGTCCTCCCCGGCGTACAACCTGCCGCTGGCGGTGCGGTTGACCGGCTCGATCGACCCGGCGGCGCTGAATGCGGCGTGGGCGGACGTCGTCGAGCGGCACGAGTCGCTGCGGACGGTCTTCCCGGTCGGCGACGAGGACGCGCACCAGCTCGTGCTGCCCGCAGCCGACGTGGTGTCCGATCTGACCCCGACCCCGGTCGCCGACGAGCAGGACCTGTACGCGCGGTTGCGTGAACTCGGCGCCACCGGATTCGACGTCACCGAGACGGTGCCGGTGCGGGTCGCCTGCTTCGAGGTGAACCCCACCGACCACATCCTGATGATGGTCGTGCACCACATCTCGGCCGACGGTGCGTCGCTGGCGCCCCTCTTCACCGACATCATGACCGCCTACGCGGCGCGTTCCGCCGGCAGCGCTCCCGGGTGGGAACCGCTGCCCGTCCAGTACGCCGATTACGCGTTGTGGCAGCGTGAGTCGCTCGGTGACGAGTCCGACCCCGAATCGCTGGTCTCCCGCCAGCTCGGCTACTGGCAGCAGGCGCTCGGCGGGCTCCCCGAGGTGCTCGAGTTGCCGACCGACCGGCCCCGGCCGCCGGTGCAGTCGCTGCGCGGCGCGTCGGCACGGTTCACGATCGACGCGCAGACCCACCGTGGGCTGCTCGCGATCGCCCAGGAAACGAACTCGACCCTCTTCATGGTCGTGCACGCCGCGCTCGCGGTCCTGCTCGAGCGGCTGTCTTCGCAGACGGACGTCGCGATCGGCACGCCGGTCGCCGGCCGCGGCGAGCAGGAACTGGACAGGCTCGTGGGCATGTTCGTCAACACCCTCGTGCTCCGCGCGTCGGTGCGTCCCGACGACACCTTCGCCGACCTGCTGGCACAGGTGCGCGCCACCGATCTGAATGCGTTCAGCCACAGCGACGTTCCGTTCGAGCGTCTCGTCGAGGTACTCGACGTCCCACGGTCGACGGCGCACCAGCCGCTGTTCCAGGTGGCGTTGTCGTTCGACAACAACGAATCGGTTCGGATGGAGTTCCCGGGTCTCGAGATCTCGGCGCTCGACGCCCCACTCGAGGTCGCCAAATTCGACCTCCAGCTCAGCGTCGGCGAGCGCTACGTCGACGGGGCCGCCGCGGGTATCGCCGCGACGTTCAACTACTCGACCGACATCTTCGACGAGCAGACCGTTCTGAGCTTCGCGGACCGGTTCGGCCGGATCCTCCATGCCGTGTCGGCCGACCGTGACGTGGTCCTCGGCGACATCGAGATCCTCGACGCCGCGGAGAAGGCCGCGATCGCCCCGGTCCGCGGACCGCAGTCGATCGAGCCGCGCACACTGCCCGAACTGCTGCGTTCGGGTGTCGAGATCGCCCCGGAGTCGGTCGCGGTGACCTTCGAGGGACGCGAGGTCACGTACGAGCAACTCGACGAGCGGTCGAATCAGCTGGCGCGCGTCCTGATCGATCGGGGCGTGGGGCCGGAGACCTATGTCGCCCTGGCGATCACGCGTTCCGTCGAATCCATCCTCGGGATCTGGTCGATCGCCAAGGCCGGCGGCGCATACCTGCCCGTCGACCCGAAGCTGCCGTTCGAGCGGATCGGCGAGATGCTGTCCGATTCGGAGGCGGTCCTCGGACTGACGGTCGCCCGCCATCACGACGACCTTCCCGGCACGGTGCCGTGGATCGTCCTCGATGAGACCGCGGCTGCCGAGGAGATCGGTGCCCGCAGTGCGGACGCGGTGGAGGACGCGGATCTGCGCCGCGCGCTGACGGTCGACCACCCGGCGTATCTCATCTACACCTCGGGTTCGACGGGTAAGCCGAAGGGCGTCGTGGTCACCCACCGCGGTCTGGCGAACCTCACCCGCGAGGTGCGCGAGCACTACGTCGTGTCACCGGACTCCCGTTTCCTGCACGTGGCGTCACCGAGCTTCGACACGTCGGTCGGGGAGATGCTCGCCGCGTTCAGCGCGGGCGCCACCCTGGTGATCTCGCCCGCGGACGTCTACGGCGGCGACGAACTCGCCGACCTGATCCGCCGCGAACGGGTCAACAACGTGGTCATGACACCGACGGCGCTGATGACCGTCGACCCCGACGGCCTCGACTCCGTCACGTCCGTCGTGGTCGGCGGCGACACCTGCACACCGGAACTCGTGGCGCGGTGGGCTCCCGGCCGCGAGATGCGCAACGCGTACGGACCCACCGAGACCACGGTCATCGTCACCATCACCGAACCGATGGTGGCGGGCGAGCGCGTGACGATCGGTTCGCCGCTGCGTGGCGTCGAATCGCTCATCCTCGACTCGCGGTTGCGTCCGGTGCCGGAGGGCGTTCCCGGCGAGCTCTACATCTGCGGCCCGTCGGTGACCCGCGGCTACCACAACCGTCCGTCGGTCACGGCGGAGCGGTTCGTCGCCAACCCGTTCGGTGAACCCGGCGCGCGCATGTACCGCACCGGCGACGTCGTGCGCTGGGCGGACGGACACCGGGTGGAGTACGTCGGCCGGTCCGACTTCCAGGTGAAGGTCCGCGGGTTCCGCGTCGAACTCGGGGAGATCGACGCCGCACTCGCCGCGCAGTCGAACGTCGAGTTCGCGGTGACCGTGGGTCGCGAGAACCCGGCCGGGCTGACGACCCTCGTGTCGTACGTCCTGCCCGCCGACGGCGCGACGGTCGATCCGGAATCGCTGAAGTCGGTTGTCGGCGAGACGCTTCCGCCGTACATGGTGCCGTCCGTCGTGATCCTCCTCGACGAGATCCCGCTGACAGGCATCGGCAAGCTGGATCGCGCGCGGCTGCCCGAGCCGGAGTTCGTCACCGCGGGCGCGGAGTTCCGTGCCCCGACGACGCCGGCGGAAGAGACGATCGCAGGCATCTTCGCCGACGTGCTCGGACTCGAGCAGGTCAGCGTGGACGACAGCTTCTTCGACCTCGGCGGAAACTCGCTGAGCGCCACCCGTGTCGTGTCGCGCGCCGGACAGGTCTTCGGTCGTCGCATCGGAGTGCGGGAACTGTTTGAGGCGCCGACGGTCGCGGGCCTCGCCGCCCGCATCGGCACCCCCGACGAGAACGTCCGACCGCGGCCCGTCCTCGCGCCGCGGGAGAGATCTGCCTTCGTCCCGTTGTCGCTGGCACAGTCCCGGATGTGGTTCATCAACCGCTTCGACCCGGACTCGCCCGCCTACAACATTCCGCTCGCGGTCCGATTGACCGGTGCGCTGGACGTGGACGCGCTGCAGTCCGCGGTGCTCGACGTGCTCGACCGGCACGAGTCGCTGCGCACGATCTACCCGGACTCGCCGGAGGGCCCGCATCAGGTGATCCTCTCCGCCGACCAGGTCCGGCTGGACCTGACGCCCGCCGCAGTGTCGGACGACGAACTGCGCGAGCAGTTGGTGGAGATGGTCACCGCCGGATTCGACGTCACCGCCGACGTTCCGCCGATCCGGACGCGACTGTTCGAGGTCGGCCCGCAGGACTACGTGCTGGCACTCGTCGTGCACCACGTGTCCACCGACGGCGAATCCACGGCGCCGTTCGTGCGCGACGTCATGGTGGCGTACGCGTCGCGGGCGGCAGGCCGGGAACCCGGCTTCGCGCCGCTCCCGGTGCAGTACGCGGATTACGCGATCTGGCAGCGTGAACTCCTCGGCAGTGAGGACGACCCCGACAGCCTGATCGCCGCCCAGCTGGCCTTCTGGAAGAAGACGCTGGCCGGCGTGCCCGACCTCCTCGAGCTGCCGGTGGACCGGCCGCGACCGCCCGTGCAGTCCCTGCGCGGGTCGCGGATCGACTTCACCATCGACGCCGAGGTGCACCGCGGTCTGGCAGCGCTGGCCCGCAGGCACAACGCCAGCGTGTTCATGGCCGTGCACGCCGCGTTCGCGGTGCTGCTCAGCCGGTTGTCCGGCGCCGAGGACATCTCGGTGGGCACCCCGATCGCAGGCCGCGGCGAGCGCGACCTCGACGACGTCGTCGGCATGTTCGTCAACACCCTCGCACTACGGGTGCAGGTCGACGGGCAGCAGACGTTCGACGAGATCCTCGATCGTGCCCGGGAGGCCGACCTCGAGGCGTTCTCGCACGCCGACGTCCCGTTCGAGCGCCTGGTCGAGGTCCTGAACCCGGCACGCTCGATGGCCCACCATCCGATCTTCCAGGTGGGCTACTCGTTCCAGAACACGACGAAGGCCGAGCTGGAACTGCCCGACCTCACCGTCACACCGCTCGAGGTCGAGGGCGACACCGCCCAGTTCGACCTCCATCTGATCCTGGGCGACAGCCCCGAGGGTGAGCAGATGTCGGGCGTGTTCACGTTCGCCACCGACCTGTTCGACGCCGCCACCGTCAAGCGTTTCGCGGACATGTTCCGCCGCGTCCTGGCCGCCGCGGTGGATTCGCCGCGGACCGCGGTCGGCGACCTGCCGCTCGCAAGCAGCGACGAGCGCGCGCTCGTGGTGTCCGGATGGAACGACACCGAGCGGGCCCTGCCGGAGACGACGCTCGCGGACATGTTCGCGTCCGCCGCCGCGGAGAACCCGGACGTCACCGCTCTCGTGTTCGAGGGCGAGTCGCTGACGTACGCCGACTTCTCGGCGAGGGTCAACCGGTTGGCCCGGCATCTCGTCGGCCGCGGGGTCGGCCCGGAAACCGTGGTCGGCCTGGCGATTCCGCGTTCGGTGGAACTGCTGGTCGGCATGTACGCGATCGCCGCGGCCGGCGGTGCGTACCTGCCGATCGACCCGGACCATCCGGCCGAGCGCACCGCGTACTTGCTCGAGAGTGCGCAACCCGTCTGCGTCCTGGCGACCCGCGCCGTCGTCGGGGGACTGCCGGGCGAGGTCGACTACCTCCTTCTCGACGAACTGGATCTGGGCGGAATCGACCCGTCCCCGCTCATCGACTCGGAGCGGATCGCGCCGCTGCGGCCGGAGAACGCCGTGTACGTGATCTACACGTCCGGCTCGACCGGCCGCCCGAAGGGTGTGGCGATCGCGCACCGAGCGATCGCCAACCAGTTGCGGTGGAAGCAGTCGGAATACCCGCTCAACGCAGAAGACTCGGTGCTGCTCAAGACGGCGGCGACGTTCGACCTGTCGGTGTGGGAGTTCTGGTGGGCGCTGACCGCGGGCGCACGTCTGGTCGTCGCCACACCGGACGGCCACCGCGACCCGTCGTACCTGGCCGCACTCGTTGCGGAGCAGCAGGTCTCGACCGTCCACTTCGTGCCTTCGCTGCTGTCGGCGTTCGTCGCGGTGGCAGAACCGGCCCAGCTGGTGTCGTTGACACGTGTGCTCTGCATCGGTGAGGCACTGCCTGCCGACACGATGCTCCGCTTCCGCGACGTCTCCGACGCGGAGATCTTCAACCTGTACGGCCCCACCGAGGCCGCCGTCAGCGTCACCCACTACCGGTGCGGCGACGAGCGCGACGGTTCGGTGCCGATCGGCAGGCCCGAATGGAACACGCAGACGTACGTTCTCGATTCGCGTCTGCACCCCGTTCCCGCCGGCGTCACGGGTGAGCTCTATCTCGCGGGCGAGCAATTGGCGCGCGGCTACTTCGGCCGCCACGACCTCACTGCGGAACGGTTCGTCGCCAATCCGTTCGGCGCCGCCGGACAGCGCATGTACCGCACCGGTGACCTGGTGCGATGGAACCGCGACGGCAACCTCGACTACGTCGGCCGGAGCGACTTCCAGGTCAAGGTCCGCGGTTTCCGGATCGAACTCGGCGAGATCGAGCGGGCGCTCGTGGCGCACCCGTCGGTGGCGCAGGCCGTCGTCGTGGTCCACCACGACCGTCACACCGGGGACCGGCTCGTCGGCTACGTGGTGCCGGAGCAGGGCGTCTCCGTCGACGACGCGGACGTTCTCACGTTCGCCGGCCGGTCGGTGCCGGGATACATGGTGCCGTCCGCGCTGATCGCCCTCGATGCGCTGCCGCTGAACATCAACGGCAAGCTCGATCGCAAGGCGCTCCCCGAACCCGAGTTCGGTGGCGCCGTGAACCATTACAAGGCTCCGCGTACGCCCGTCGAGGAGATCGTCGCGGGAGTCTTCGCGGACGTGCTCGGTCACGAGCGGGTCAGCGTGGACACGAGCTTCTTCGACCTCGGCGGCAACTCGCTGGTCGCGACACGCGTGGTCGCCCGCGTCAACGCCGCGCTCGACACGTCGATCGGTGTGCGCGAACTGTTCGAGGCTCCGACGGTGATCGCGCTGTCGGCTCGCGCCGAGCAGTCCGATTCGGCGGGCGCGAGCCGCCCGGCCCTGGTGCCGCAACCGCGTCCGGCCCGGATTCCGCTGTCCCCGGCGCAGTCCCGCATGTGGTTCATCAACCAGTTCGACCCGGCGTCGGCGGCTTACAACATTCCGCTGGCGATCAGGCTGACCGGCCACCTCGACGTCTCGGCGCTCGAGCAGGCACTCGGCGACGTCGTCGAACGGCACGAGACGCTGCGCACGACGTATCCCGACACCGGAGACGGTCCGGGCCAGGTCGTGTTGTCGCGGACCCGGAGTTTCACCTCGCTGGACGTGGAGAATGTCGCCGACGAGAACACCCTGCGTGAGCGCGTGATCTCCCTCGTCACCGCCGGTTTCGACGTCGCGAAGGCCGTCCCGGTCCGCGCGCGTCTCCTGCGGATCGACGCCGAGCAGCATGTGCTGGTCATCGTCGTCCACCACATCTCGTCGGACGGTGCCTCGACGGCACCGCTGGCGCGCGACGTGGTGATCGCCTACAGCGCCCGCGCCGCCGGGTCCGAACCTGCCTGGGCGCCGCTCGACGTCCAGTACGCGGACTTCTCGCTCTGGCAGCACGAGTTGCTCGGCGACGAGAACGCGTCGGATTCACTGGCCACCAAGCAGATCGACTACTGGCGGACCACGCTCAGCGGTCTGCCGGACGTGCTGCCGTTGCCGACGGACCGGCCGCGGCCGCCCGCGCAGTCGATGCGCGGCGCGAACTTCGACTTCGAGATCGACGCGGAACTGCGCGACCGGCTCGGGGCGCTGGCGCGCGAGCACAACGCGTCGCTGTTCATGGTCGCGCACGCGGCCCTGTCGGTGCTGCTCGCTCGGTTGAGCGCCACGGACGACATCGCGGTGGGTACGGCGATCGAGGGTCGCGGCGAGGCCGCGCTCGACGACCTCGTGGGCATGTTCGTCAACACGCTGGTGTTGCGCGCGCAGGTCGACGTCGACGCGACGTTCGCCGATCTCCTCGCGCAGGTGCGTCAGCACGACCTCGGTGCGTTCACGCACACCGACGTGCCGTTCGAGCGGCTGGTCGAGATCCTCCAGCCGGAACGCTCCACGGCGTTCTCGCCGCTCTTCCAGGTGGCACTCGCTTTCCAGAACATCGAGCAGGCGCACCTGGAGCTGCCCGGTCTGACGGTCGAGGGACTCGACGGTGGGATCAGCGCCGCGAAGTTCGATCTGCAGCTCACGCTCGCGGACGCAGCCGGCGCGGACGGGGCCGCGCCGATGCGGGGCGTCTTCACCTACGCGACGGATCTGTTCGACGAACGCACGATCGCGTCGTTCGCGTTCCGTTTCCAGCGCATCCTCGAGGCGATTACTGCCGACGCCTCCGTGCTGATCGGGGACATCGACGTCCTGAGCGAGAACGAGCACGCGGTGCTGGCACCCGTGCGCGGCGCCGACAGCGCCGTACCCGAGCTCCTGTCGAGCATCCTGGCCACCGCCGCAGCGGTCGATCCCGATGCCGTCGCCGTCGTGTGCGGCGACGAACAGGTCACCTACCGTGATCTGGACCAGCGCTCGAACCGTCTCGCCCGCGTCCTGATCGGCAGGGGCATCGGGGCCGACGACTTCGTCGCACTGGCGCTGACGCGTTCCGTCGAATCGATCCTCTCCATCTGGGCGGTCGCGAAGACCGGCGCCGCATTCGTGCCCGTCGATCCGAGCTACCCGTTCGACCGGATCCTGCACATGGTCACGGACTCCCGCGTGGAGGTCGGTCTCACCACCGGCGCCCACGTCGGCGAGCTGCCCGACACCGTGCGCTGGCTGGTGCTCGGTGAGGACGAGATGGACGGCGACTGCGCGTCCGTGTCGTGCGAGGCCGTCACCGACGCCGACCGCATCCGTCCTACCCGGGTCGACGACGCGGCGTACGTCATCTACACGTCGGGGTCGACGGGTCTGCCCAAGGGCGTCGTCGTCACCCACACCGGGCTGGCGAACGTCACGACCGAGCAGGTCGAGCGACTCCGCCTCACTCCGCAGTCGCGGGTGCTGCACTTCGCCTCGCCGAGCTTCGACGCGTCCGTGTTCGAACTGCTGCACGCCGTGGCCGCCGCGTCGACGATGGTCATCGCGTCCGGCGTCGTCTACGGCGGCGACGAACTCGCCCGGTTGCTGAAGAAGCAGAAGGTCACGCACGCGTTCATCACGCCCGCGGCTCTGACCACGGTCGACCCGGCCGGGTTGGACGGTATCGAGGTGCTGTCGGTTGCCGGCGAGGCCTGCCCGCCGGAACTCATGCAGAAGTGGGCGCCGGGCCGGCGCATGTTCAACCTGTACGGCCCGTCCGAGGCGACGATCTGGAGCACGTCGAGCAACCCGATGAAGGCGGATCTGCCCGTCACCATCGGTGGTCCCACCCGGGGCGTCGACGTGGTCGTGCTCGACTCCCGGCTCACGCCCGTCCCGGTGGGGGTCGCGGGTGAGCTGTACGTGGCGGGTCCGAGCGTGGCACGCGGCTATCACAACCGGTTCGCCCTGACGGCGGAGCGTTTCGTCGCCAACCCGTTCGGAGGTCCCGGTGAGCGGCTCTACCGCACCGGCGACGTCGTCCGCTGGGTGCACGACGGGGAGACCGGCGACCTCGTCCTCGACTACGTCGGCAGGTCCGACTTCCAGGTGAAGGTCCGTGGGTTCCGCATCGAACTCGGTGAGATCGACGCCGAACTCGGCAGCCACCCGAGCGTGGACTTCGCCGTCACGCTGGGCCATCACCGCGAGCAGACCGGTCAGACCGTGCTGGTGTCGTACGTGATGCCCGCTGCCGGCGCGTCGATCGACGTCGCGGAACTGTCGGCGTTCGTGTCCGAGACCCTGCCCGGGTACATGGTGCCGTCGTCGATCATGGCGATCGACTCGGTGCCGCTGACGCCCGCCGGAAAGCTCGACCGCAAGGCGCTTCCCGAGCCGCAGTTCGTGTCGGCTGCCAGTGAGTACTGCGCGCCGTCGACGCCGATGGAGAAGGCCATCGCCGACGTCTTCGCGCAGGTGCTCGGTGTGGACCGCGTCAGCGTCGACGACTCGTTCTTCGCCCTCGGCGGCGACAGCATCGTGTCCATTCAGCTGACGACCCGCGCGAAGAACGCGGGGGTGCTGTTCACGGCTCGGGACGTCTTCGAGCGCAAGACCGTCTCGGCGCTGGCCGACGTGGCCGCGTGGGCCACCGACGTCGAGTCGGTGAAGCTCGAGGAGCTGCCGGGCGGCGGCGTCGGATCGATTCCGCTCACGCCCATCGCGCACTGGTTGGTGGAGACGGCAGGGACCTTCGAGAAGTTCTCGCAGGCGGTTCTGCTGACCACCCCGCCCGCGGTCACGCGGGATCAGCTGGTGGCCACGGTGGATGCTGTCCTGGAACGCCACGACATTCTCCGATCCCGGCTCACCCGGACCGGGGACGACTGGGCGTTCGAGGCTCTCCCCGCCGAAGAGGCGTTCGGTGCAGACGACCTGATCGAGCAGATCGAGTTCACCGACAAGCCGGGAACGGACGGATTCGAGAGACTGGCACGCGCGGCTCTCGACCGTGCGGCGGAGCGGCTGGATCCGGCGTCGGGCCGGATGACGCAGTTCGTGTGGTTCGCTCCCGCGGCGTCGTTGCCGGGGCAGAGCGGCCGCCTGCTGGTGCTCGCGCATCACCTCGTCGTCGACGGTGTGTCCTGGCGAGTGCTGTTGCCGGACTTCGCGACCGCGGGTTCGCAGATCACGGCGGGACAGCCGGCGCAGCTCGAACCGGTCGGCTCCTCGGTCCGTGCGTGGGCGCACGGCCTGGTCGAGGAGGCGAAGTCGCCGCACCGCGTGGCGGAACTCGACTTCTGGCGCGGGATGCTCGCGGGCACGGATCCGCTGATCGGAAAGCGTGCATTCGATCCCGCACGCGACGTGATCGCCCGGACCGACCGCCTGAGCATGACGTTCTCGACGCAGGTGACGCAGGCGCTGCTCACCACGATCCCGCAGTCCGTGAACGGCGGTGTCAACGACGGCCTCCTCGCGGCTCTCGCTCTCGCGGTCGCGCGCTGGCGTGGACTCCGCAACGGGACCGAGGATCGCTCGGTGCTGATCAACCTCGAGGGACACGGCAGGGAAGAGGCGACCGTGCCCGGTGCCGACCTCTCCCGCACGGTGGGCTGGTTCACGAGCCTGTACCCGGTGCGGCTGGACGTCTCCCGGGCCGATCTCGACGACGCGTTCGACGGCGGGACGTCGACAGGCGCGGCACTGAAGGCGGTCAAGGAACAGTTGCTTGCCGTGCCCGACAAGGGCATCGGCTACGGCCTGCTTCGCTACCTGAACGAGGAGACCGCTGCGGCGCTGGCATCGTTGCCGACTCCGCAGATCGGGTTCAACTACCTCGGTCGCGCGGGCTCGGTGGATCTGCCCGCCGAGATCCGGGATCTCGGCTGGATCCCCGACAGCGATTCGGGTGAGTTCGGCGGTGCCATGGACGACGACATGGTGGCGCCCGCGGTGCTCAGCATCAACGCGGTGACGTCGGAGAYGGCGTCCGGTCCCCAGATCGAAGCCAAGATCTCGTTCGCCACCGAGATTCTCGACGAGGCGGACGTGTGGGAGCTCGCCGAACTGTGGCACGCCGCGGCGACCGCGCTGGCCGAGCACGCCTCCGGGCCGAACGGCGGCGGTCTGACACCATCCGACGTTCCGCTGGTGTCCGTGACGCAGGACGACCTCGAGGCGCTCGAGCGGCGCTACCCCGACGCCACCGACGTGTGGCCGCTCGCCCCGCTGCAGTCCGGAATGTTCTTCCATTCCGTTCTCGCCGAGGACGCGTTCGACGTCTACACCGCTCAGGTGGTGCTGGACTTCCAGGGCATCGTCGACACCGGCCGGCTCCGCGGCGCGGCGGAGGCGTTGATCGCACGTCACGCGAACCTGCGCACGGCGTTCGTCCCCGACGATTCGGGGACCGCGGTCCAGGTGGTCGTCGACCGCGTCGCACTGCCCTGGGAAGAGCTCGACCTCTCCGGTCTGTCCGGGACCGAACGCGAGGAGCAGATGAGTTCCGTTCTGAGCGAACATCGTTCGGCACGGTTCGACATGAGTCGTCCGCCCCTGATGCGGTTCCTGCTGATCCGCACGGGTGAGAACAGCTACCGGTTCTCCATCAGCAACCACCACATCCTGCTCGACGGATGGTCGATGCCGTTGCTGATGAAGGACCTGCTGGTGCTGTACGCGACCCGCGGAGACGGTTCGGTGCTGCCGCGTGTGCGCAGCTACCGCGACTTCCTCGGCTGGCTGTCCGAACGCGACACCGACGCATCGCGCAGCGCGTGGGCGCACGCACTGGCGGGACTGGACGGTCCGACCGTGCTGGCCCCGGCGCCGAGCAGCGAGGACCGACCCGAGCCGGCCGAGTTCGCGCTGCACCTCGGTGAGGTGGTCAGCGAGAACCTGGCGCGCATCGCCCGGGACCGCGGCCTGACGATGAACACGATCGTCCAGGCGGCATGGGGTCTGCTGCTGGCCCGCATGACGGCCTCGGACGACGTCGTCTTCGGCGCCACCGTCTCGGGTCGCCCGCCGGAGGTCGCCGGCATCGAGTCGATGGTGGGCCTGTTCATCAACACCATCCCGATTCGCGTGCGCATCGATCCCCGTGAGTCGCTCCTCGGACTGCTCGAGCGACTGCAGGCGGAACAGTCGACGCTGTTCGACCACCATCACATCGGTCTTCCCGAGATCCAGCAGATCGCCGGAATCGGTGGGCTGTTCGACACGTTGACGGTGTTCGAGTCGTACCCGGTGGACCGCGCAGGTCTCACCGAGGACAGCGACATCGACGGGCTCCGGGTCGCCGGAGTGCAGATCAGCGACGCCTCGCACTACCCGCTGAGCCTGCTGGCCCAGTCGGACAGCGAGGTGCAACTGGTCCTGAAGTACCTCCCGGACGTGTTCGGCGCCGACACCGTCGAGCGGCTCGGGTCCCGGCTGAACCGGATCCTGCAGACCATCGCGGCAGGCAGTTCCACGCTGGTGGGCGATCTCGATCTGCTGACCGGCGACGAACGCGAACTCGTCCTGTCCGGGTGGAACGACTCGGGGCACGACGTCACCGACGAATCCGTGGTGTCGATGTTCGGCGCCCAGGTCGCCCGCACACCGAATCGAACGGCGGTGGTGGCGGACCATGTGCGCCTCACCTACGCGGAGTTCGACGCGCGGGTGAATCGTCTGGCGCGGCACCTGATGTCGATCGGGGTGGGGCCGGACTCGGTGGTGGGCATCGCGATGCGACGCTCGCTCGACATGGTGATCAGCCTCTACGCCGTCCACGCGGCGGGCGGCGCGTACGTGCCGATCGACCCGGAGCACCCGGCGGACCGCACCTCGTACGTGGTGGACAGTGCCATGCCGACGTGTGTGCTGAGCCTGGCCGACGACATCGCGAATCTCGACGTGGACGTGCCGGTGTACCTGGTCGAGGACTTCGACCTGTCCGAGTACGCGGACGGCCCGGTCGACGATTCCGAGCGGCTCGCCGAGTTGCGCCCGGACAACCTGGCCTACGCGCTGTACACGTCGGGTTCGACGGGACGTCCGAAGGGCGTGGCGATTCCGCATTCGGCGCTGGCCAACCAGCTGGCGTGGATGCGGGACGTCTACGGCATCGGCGCGCAGGACGTGGTGCTGCAGAAGACACCGTTCACGTTCGACGCCTCTGTGTGGGAGCTGTTCCTGCCGTTGGTGGTCGGTGGCACTCTCGTGATCGCGTCGCCGGACGGTCACCGCGACCCCGACTACATGGCAGCGACCGTGGGCACGGAAGCGGTGACGGTGATCCAGTTCGTCCCGTCGGTGCTGAGCATGTTCCTCGATGCCGCGACGGCCGACCGGTGCGGTTCGCTGCGCCTGGTCTTCGCGGGCGGTGAGCCGCTGCCGCAGTCGGCGGCCGAGCGGGTCGCCGGTCTCGGTTCCGCGAAATTGGTGAACCTGTACGGCCCGACCGAGGTGACCATCAACTCGACGGCCCACGTGGTGGAGCCGTCGGGAACGACGACGATCGCACCGATCGGTTCGCCGGCCTGGAACACGCGGGCCTACGTGCTCGACGCTCATCTGAACCCGGCGCCGATCGGTGTTCCCGCTGAGCTGTACCTCGACGGCGCGCAACTCGCTCGCGGATACGTCAACAGTTCCGCGTTGAGCGCGGAACGGTTCGTCGCGAACCCGTTCGGCGATTCGGGTGCGCGAATGTACCGCACCGGCGACCTCGTCCGGTGGAACGAGAACGGCGTCCTCGAGTTCGTGGGCCGCACCGACTTCCAGGTGAAGGTGCGCGGGCTGCGTATCGAGCTCGGCGAGGTCGAGGAGGCGTTCGTCCGGTATCGCGACGTGGCGCAGGCCGCCGTGATCGTCCACAACAGCGAGGTGGGTGCGCGGCTCGTCGCCTACGTCGTGCCGAAGCCGGACGCGGTTCTCGACCCGGCGGCACTGAACGGGTTCGTCGCGGAATCGCTGCCCGAGTACATGATTCCGGATTCCGTGATGATTCTCGCCGAACTTCCGCTGGGAACCAGCGGCAAGCTCGACCGGCGCGCGCTGCCGGTGCCGGACTTCGCGTCGGCGGCCGACTTCCGGGCGCCGCGCACCGACACCGAGCGTGCACTCGCGACCGTGTTCGGCGAATTGCTCGGCCGGGAGGGCGTCGGAATCGACGATTCCTTCTTCGAGCTCGGCGGCGACAGCATCGTGTCCATCCAGCTGGTGGCGCGGGCACGTTCGGCCGGTATCCACTTCACCGCGCGAGATGTGTTCGAGCGGCGCACCGTTGCCGAGCTGGCCGCGGTGGCCGATTCGGGCGAGTCCGCGGCGGCCGCACTGCAGGAGTACGAGGGTGGTGGCGTCGGAACTGTGCCGCTCACCCCGGTCGCCCGCAAGATGGTGGAGCGCGGCGGCGACTTCGACCGGTTCGTCATGCCCTTGATGCTGACGTTGCCCGCCGGGATCGAACGCGAGCAGGTGACCGCGACGATCGCCGCCGTGGTCGACAAGCACGACGTGCTGCGATCGACTCTGGTCACGTCCGGTGTAGAGGACGCGCTCGAGATCGCACCCGCGGGCAGCGTCGATATCGACGCCACCGTGCAGCGGGTGGAAATCGCGGCCGGCGACGAGCCCGGTTCGCCGGAGTTCGACGCGGTGGCGAGTGCGGCCTTCGACGCGGCGCTGGATCGCCTCGATCCGCGCACCGGGTCGATGCTCCAGTTCGTCTGGCTCGACCCCGCCGAGTCGGATCGGCGCGGACGGCTCCTCGTGGTGCCGCACCACCTCGTCATCGACTCCGTGTCGTGGCGGATCCTGGTGCCGGACTTCGCGACCGCGGGCGCGCAGATCGCCGCCGGCACGTCGCCGTCACTCGAGCCGGTCGGAACGTCGCTGCGGCGCTGGACCGACGGTCTGCTCGAGGCGGCGGTCAAGCCGGAGCGGGTGGCCGAACTCGAGGTGTGGGAACACATGCTGACCGGCCCGGATCCGCTGCTCGGATCGCGTGAGCTGGACCTGGGAACCGATCTGGTCAGCACGCTGGAACGAACCCGGGTGGATGTTCCGGCACCGGTCACCGAGGCATTGCTGGGTGGCACGCCGGGTGCGCTCGATGGTGAGATCGGCGACGTCCTCGCGGCAGCGCTCGCGTTGGCGGTGGCCGCATGGCGGCGCGACCGCGGAGTCGAGGCTTCGTCGACGGTCGTCACCCTCGAGGGCCACGGACGTGAAGAGTCCACGGTGCCGGGCGCGGATCTGTCGCGGACGGTCGGCTGGTTCACCACGATGTACCCGGCACGTCTCGACCTCGCCGGGGTCGACATCGCCGATGCCCTCCAGGGTGGCGCGAGCGCGGCGGACGCCGTACACGCGGTGCGGGATCAGCTGAGCGCGATCCCGGACCGGGGAATCGGGTACGGGCTGCTCCGGTACCTGAACCCCGACACGTCGGCGGTCATGAGGAACTGGTCGGAACCGCAGATCGTGTTCAACTACATCGGACGCGTCAGCGCGGCCGAGGTTCCCGAGGCGGTACGCGGACTCGACTGGCTGCCCGATTTCGAATCGCCCGTCACGGGTGGATTCGAGAAGAGCGCGATGCCCGCCCAGGCCGTTCTCGACATCCAGTCGGTGATCTCGGAAACCGCAGAGGGCCTGCAGTTGTCGGCGTTCATGTCCTTCCCGCCCGGCGTCCTCTCGACGCCGGAGGTGGACCGTTTCGGGGAGTTCTGGGTGGCCGCGCTCGCCGCGCTCGTGGCTCAGGCCGAGGAGCGATCCGGGCGCTGATCTCCGCGGCCCGT
Organism: Rhodococcus sp. P3_B8; assembly: GCF_056402775.1. Taxonomy (NCBI): domain Bacteria; kingdom Bacillati; phylum Actinomycetota; class Actinomycetes; order Mycobacteriales; family Nocardiaceae; genus Rhodococcus; species Rhodococcus sp. P3_B8. The sequence continues at coordinate 1,262 of NZ_JBFUGT010000029.1, read as the reverse complement.
GGTGGGAAGGCCCCGAGCCTTCCCACCACGTGGCCCCGTCGGTTCCCGTCGCCGCGGAGTCAGGCCCACTCGAAGGACATCTCGCCCGCGACGCCGAGGTGCTTGCACAGCTTGTGGATGYCACCGAAATCCTGGACCAGTGCGGATCGGCGGGTGTCGTGTTCGGCGTCGTCGATCATCGCCTGTCCGCCGCCCAGCTCCAGGATGTCGACGATGGTGTGCCACGTCGAGTAGTCGTTGCTGCTGAATGCCGTCATCGCGTCGACGAGCCCGTCCAGGAAGTGGTGGCGGTCGTCGGGGCTCAGCGTGTCGTAGACGACGACCGCGATGTCGTCGGCGATCGAGGCGTGACAGTACTCGTCGCGGTTGTGGAGGCGGACCGTCGCCCGGTTGACCGGCTGGATGACGTCGTTCTCGGAGATCAGGTCGAGGTAGGAGCTGATCGAGATCTCCGCCACCGTCATGAAGGCGAACGTGGTGATCGCCCGCTTCCTCGGGTCGGCGGCATCGGCAGTCGCCGCGCGTTGACGGCGCAACGTCAGGACGTCGGGAAGGGCGTTGTTCGGCATCGCCCAACCGCGTTGCCTGCGCGTGACCGCGCTCGCGTTCAGGTGCATGAGGGTGTGGTACTGCTCGTCGACCATCGCCTGGTGGACGGCCACGGCGAACGTGTCCCCGAGCCCGGTGTCCAGGGCATCGTGCGCGACGAGGTCGAACCCAGGATTGACCACGTACTGCTCGATGTCCATGACGTTCTTGTTGAAAGCGATCCAGGCCCAGGCCCGAAGCTGGTTCCGTTGCTCCTCGCGCATGCCGAGGAACCGATCGTGATCGGCGAAGGGCAGCAACTCGTTCGGGTAGTCCTGCTTGTCGAGATCGAACAGCGCGTCGAGGTCCGGTTCCGGCTTCTTCACGGTCGCCCGCTGTCCCCAGTTCCGGGCGAGCCGGGACACGACGGCGCTCTCCACCGGATCCGCCGGGTCGTACTCCGGGAGCGAGGGAGTCTTCTGGGGCGTCATGACGAATCTCCGTTCCTGTCCCACGACTGCGGCTGCCTGCGAACGAGATCGGTGAAGAGGTCGGCGCACAGCCGGGCGAGGGGTTCGCTCCGGTCGCCGAGCGTCGACGTCGAGCGGGACATGAGCGAGGCGAAATCGTCCTCCGAGCCCCGCTCGACGGTTTCCGTGAGAGTGGTCAGTGCGGCGGCGAGCGCGCGGCGGGCCTCGCCCGCAAACGGATTGCCCGCCTGGATGTCCCGGTAG